>JASGLP010000037.1 GCA_030156895.1 Eubacteriaceae bacterium
TCAAGTGTCGCTGACTAATCCGAACATTAAGTATTAAAATATAAAAATCATTCGGGTGAGGTTTTCTACCTTAACCCTAACACTATTTTACAAGGAGATAAGAATGAAAATAATATTTCAACCCGATGGAAAATCAGCAACATTTACAGGATCAATCAATTTACTGGAAGCAGCATCAAAGGCGGGTGTTTTAATTAATGCTGCCTGTCATGGTGGTGGAACATGTGGGAAATGCAAGGTGCAAATTATTGAAGGTAATTTGCCTGAACTGAGCCAGTCAGAGAAAAAAGCATTGACGGTGGATGAAGTTGAGGGTGGTTTTAGATTGGCCTGTAAACTGGTCGTTGAAAATGATATAACCGTTCTTATCCCTGACCTGCTTGGAGAGGGTGATCGAAAAAAAGCACTGACAAAACTGCCGGATCATTTTAAGCAGGATATTCAGATCCGCAAGCAGTATGTTAAAGTAAAAAGAGCGTCAATGAAAAATCAGAAGAGTGATGTCAAACGCCTGGCTGAAGCACTTAATATTTCTGATCTGGTGGTAGAACCTAAACTTTTATATTCAGTTTCAAAATCACTCAAATCAAAAAAAGCGGAAGTAACTGCAGTGGTAAAAGATCATTGCCTGATTGCAGTTGAACCAGGCAACACGGAAGAACACCATTTTGGTTTAGCGCTGGATATTGGGACAACCACAGTGGTGGGAATGCTATATAATCTCCATACTGGCGAAATGATTGATGTCGAATCACGAACCAATCCGCAGAGTAATTTTGGTGCTGATGTTATATCACGTATTCAATTTACCCGGGAAAGTAGTGAAAATCTAGAATTTTTGCAGAAGCGAATTATTCAGTGTTTCAATGAAATGATTCAAAAGTTCTCCGTTAGAAATACTTTTGATCCGAACTGCATTTACGATGTTGCAGTAGTGGGCAATACAACTATGAGCCATTTATTTGAAGCGGTTGATCCGGAGTCACTGGCTAAAACACCTTTTGTGCCAGTTTACTGTCAAGGGGTTAACAATTTGGCATCAGACCTGGAGCTGTCAGTCAATCCATTAGCAAATGTCTATTTTTTACCCAATATTGCCGGTCATGTAGGGGCAGATATTGTTGCTGGAATGTTGGCTACAAATGTCAAAAATCTTCCCGGCGTTACTTTGGCTGTGGACATCGGGACGAATGGTGAAGTCTATCTGGGTAATGAAGGAAACATTTTAACCTGTTCGACCGCTGCGGGACCGGCCTTTGAAGGTGCCTGTATTCGTCATGGTATGAGAGCAGCCAAAGGTGCTATTGAGAGGGTTTTATATCAGCGCGGTGATATTATGGTTCAAACCATTGAAAACGGCGATCCTGTGGGTATCTGCGGATCAGGTCTCATTGATGCGGTAGCAGTTCTTTTAGAGCTTGGCATTATTGACAAAAATGGTAAAATGATATCAGCAGAAGCTTGTCTTGATTTGGGCTTATCACAAGAACTTTGTGACCGTTTAATTCAGGCTGATGACGGAATGGCCTTTGAATTATATCAGAACAATGGTCGAACCATTATTTTAACCCAAGGCGATGTCAGAGAAGTTCAGTTAGCAAAAGCGGCAATCATGGCGGGAATGCTGACTTTATTAAAAGAAGAAGGGCTTAAAATGACGCAAATCGACCGAGTGCTAATTGCTGGCGCATTCGGGAATTATATTGATAAAAAAAGTGCAGTCAAAATCGGTCTTTTACCGGATGTTGGCATGACTAAACTGATTAATGTGGGCAACGCGGCGGGTACAGGAGCCAGCATGGCTTTAATGTCAGAAAAAGTCAGAAATGAGGCGGAGCTGCTATCGCGTTTTGTCAAGCATGTTGAATTGTCGGCAAGTCCGATTTTTAATGATGAATATATGAATGCAATGCGCTTTTAGAAAGGATATATTATGAGTGAAAATGCAAAAAAAGTGTTTGATAAGCTGGATGAATTAAAAATAGAATATTCGCTGGTTGAACATCCTCCAGTTTATACATGTGAAGAGCTGGAAAATTATATAACAGATTTATCGGGGGTTCATTGTAAAAATTTATTTTTGCGCAATAAAAAGGGTAATCGTCATTTTTTGCTGGTGACCGATGAATCCAGACAGATTAATATCAAAGAATTTGGCAAAAAAATTGAAGTCTCTAATTTGAGTTTTGCCTCAGGCGAGCGATTAATGAAGTATCTTGGTGTGGAAACTGGGGCTGTCTCTGTTTTTGGAACCCTTAATGATCTCGAAAAACAGGTGGAGGTGATTATCGATCAGGATATCTTAAAAGAAAGCTCAATTAATTGTCATCCTAACGATAATACAAAAACGATTTCTTTCTCTTCGCAGGATTTAAAAAAATATCTCGATCAATGTGAGCAGACTGTTACCTATATAAAACTTTAATATTAGAATGGGGAAATTTATGAAACTGATTTTATTAACAGGATTCCTGGGATCTGGTAAGACAACACTTTTATCGCATTTGCTAGAGGCATATAAGGATCAAAAAATCGGCGTTTTAATGAATGAATTTGGTGAGGTTGGTGTTGATGGAAAGTTGATCGAAAACGATGAATTCAAATTGACAGAAATTAATAATGGTTCGATTTTTTGTGCCTGCTTAAAAGAAAATTTCATCAGAGGGCTGGCAGAATTTTTAAAGTATGATCTGGAAATGGTTTTTGTTGAATCTTCAGGCGTGTCCGATCCATCCAATATGGGTGAAGTGCTTACAATTGTTGAAAAACTGGCCAAAACATCATATGATTATCTTGGGTCGATTTGCATCGTGGATAGTCTGTTTTTTACCAAACAATATGACTTGGTTCCGGCTTTGCATAGACAGATTTATTATGCTGACGTAGTGGTCCTAAACAAGGTTGATCTACAGAGCCCAGATATGATTGCAGAAATGACGAATACTATCAAAAAAATAAATGAACAGGCAGTCATCATTGAAACAAGTTTTTGTAAATTTCCCATTGACCAGCAAATTCAAAAAATGGAAGCAGCCCATATCGAAAAAGCCTGGACTGAATCCGGCAATACAGTAGAATCCCGGCTTGTCACTAAGGTATTAACAACACAAGAGCAAGTGCAATATGATAACTTAAAGGATTTTCTAAATCAGGTTTCTGGCGACACCTATCGGATAAAAGGCTTTGCCGTGACTGACAAGGGTATTTTTGAAGTCAGTGGCGTTGATTCCCGGATAGAACTGATCCCTTGGGAAAAACCCGTGGAAAAAACGGAAATTGTCATGATATCTTCTATTGGGATTGGTCTGATTTCATCAGTCACATCAGCATGGAAGTCTATAATGGCGTCCAATAAAATGAAGATTACCTAGAAAAAACCTTCGATGATCGAAGGTTTTTTCTAGTAATTAAGTAAATCAAGTATCTCTGTTTTTGATTTCGCACCGCTTAGTTTTTTTATGACAACACCACCCCTGAGAACAGCCAGGGTTGGAATATTCATTACCATAAATTCTTTAGCTAGCTCAGGCTGTTCATCAACGTTTATTTTTCCAACTTTAATGATAAACATTTCTTCAGCAATTTCTTCAATAATAGGAGCAATCGACTGGCATGGGCTGCACCAGGGAGCCCAGAAATCTAAAAGCACTGGCTTATCAGATTGAACAACTTCCATTTCGTAGTTTTCGCTGGTAATAGTTACAATTTTCATGATATTAACCTCCTCTTAATGTTGGTACTATTATAGTCTTCCAGTCTTAAATATCAGTAACTTTGTTACAAAAAAAAACAGCTTTTCGTTTACATCGCAATTATGATAAAAAACTGTGTAAACCACGTTGACAAGGAAATTTCAAAGTGCTATACTTTGAAAAGTTTATATATTAGTGATGTCAAGGGCGAGATCACTTTGAAGCTAGACTCGTTTTGTCAAAATTTCATGGCGATAACAGACGATGCCTATTCTGTTGTCGCTATTTTTTATAGAAAAATTTAATCGAAGAAAGCTGTGTGAGAAGGATGTATAATTTTGATCAGTTACTCGTTTTATTCAGTGTTTTGCTGTTTTTAGTAGTAATGTTCAGTTTTATTAATGAAAAGACAATTAAGCTGCCCTATGAAATTGGCTTGGTTGTATTTGGTTTTTTATTTGTCATCATTTATCTTGTCGCAAAACATTTTAATCTGGTTTTTATACCGGCCGAGTTTTACGAGTTATACCATGAATTTGACTTTAATGACTTTTTATTTAATGGGATTCTTTGTTTTATGCTGTTTAGCGGTGCTTCAAGAATAGAGTTCGGCGATTTCAACAAGGACAAGTTTTTAATTGCCAGTATGTCAATTGTCGGTACCTTAGTTTCGACGATTATTTATGGACTATTATTCTATGGACTGGCTTATCTGATCCATGTTAATGTCAGTTTTCTGGCAGCCTGTGTTTTAGGGGCAATTGTAGCTCCGACAGATCCAATTTCGGCAATGAGTATTTTAGCTAAAGCCGGACTGCCAAAACGGATCGGTTTAATTATTGAAGGAGAAGCCCTCTTTAATGATGGGGTGGCTGTGGCGATTTTTGCGACATTAATTTCGGCGCTTCGGTTATCGGCAGACAACGTTTCTTTTTTAAGCTTTGGTCAAGGTATGTTAACCGAACTTATCGGTGCTGTTGCCGTTGGATTTATTGTGTCATTTTTAATGTTTGAAGTCTTTAAACGCTCGTCAAACGATTTTGTAAGGATTTTTTCCAGTATTTTAACGGTTATGCTGGCTTATCTGATTTGCGAATATTTCGTTTTTTCCGGACCGATTGCAGCAGTAATTTGTGGTTTGTATTATGCAACAGGAATTGGACGGTTACAGCGTAAAAAACATGCCTGTATGACAACTGAACTGCATCAACTCTTCTATTCATTTTGGTCAGTGATTGATAATCTCCTCAATGGTACCTTGTTTTTACTGGTCGGGGTACTCTTGTTAAACATTAAAAATATCAATACCTTATCAATCGGAATGATCTTAATTATTGGGATTAGCTCGATTGTCTTTAATACGGTAGCCCGTTATGTTGGGGTTTATGCATCGATGATGTTTAATCGAAATCCGCCGGCTGGAAAAGGCATACGTAATTCAAGATTTCGTTTATTTATGACCTGGGCAGGATTAAAAGGTGGTCTTTGTCTAGCCTTAATCATGGGTAGCAGTAAGCTGATGGAACAGTCTACTTACAATCTCTTTGTTATTGCAACATATTTTATTGTTCTCTTTACCACAGTGGTTCAAGGGTTGACAGTTGGGAAAGGCTACACGATATTAAACCGAAGAAATGAAAAATCCTTTGTGCGTGGCAAGAAAAAAGTGACGGGACACACAGTTAAGTAAAGGATTGAAGCTTAAATATTTAGATGAAATTATCAAGTATTAAGAAGAACTTTGTTATTAAAAGTCAGGAAGCCTGATTTTTAATGACAAAGTTTTTTATTTGTAAAATAGTGTTTTGCGGTGCTTAACATGACTCAAACTTAAATGATTAAAACTGAAATAATTACGAAATCTTATTTGACAGATAAATATTAAACACATATAATATTTACAGTGAAATCATTTTCACGATGGCAAAGAACTAATATGTCTGTAACATTATTGAGATCGATCAGATTGATTTTTAAGGCAGATTTAGAATTGAAATCGATAAAGATTAAAAAATAAGTCGCAGACATTTTAAATTATTTACTGTTAAGGAGAAAAGAATGAAAAACTGCAAGTATCCAAACCTGTTTTCGCCAATTGTGCTTGGTGATACCCTGTTTAGAAATCGAATTTTTGCCTCTCCGACCGGATATCAGAATTTAAATGGCGATGGTTATTTAAATGATGGTGCTGCCGCTTATTATGAGCGAAAAGCCAAGGGTGGAGTTGCCAGTGTAACCAGTTTTGAAGGGATTGTCGATGGTGAATTTGGGCGGGGTGGTCGAACACATATCTGTCTTGATACACCCAACATTTCGAATAATCTGGCGCGGTTAGCTTATGCAGTAAAGACTCATGGAGCTGTGGCATCATTAGAACTTCAGCATACAGGGATGTTTGCCAATCGGGATTTGTCTTTTTTCGGAGCGTCATCCAAGGGAATTGCCTATGGACCTGTTGCCTGTGAGTTGGATGGGCGAGAAATACTTCCGATGGATCAAGCCGTCATTGAACGCACCATAAAAAAATATGTCGACGGCGCAGTTTTAGCAAAAATGAGCGGCTTCGGAATGGTGACGATTCATGCCGGACATGGATGGATGCTGCATCAGTTCCTTTCACCGCTTACCAATACACGAACCGATGAGTGGGGTGGTAAGGGTGTTGAAAACCGAGCGCGGTTGCTGATTACAATTTGCGATGCGATTAAAAAAGCACTGGGAAAAGGTTTCCCAATTGAAGTGAGGATGAGTGGGTCGGAGTGCTATGGAGGCGGATTTGGAATTGAAGATGGGATTGCCATTGCCAAGCAGCTTGACGGTCATTGTGACCTGATTCATGTATCAGCAGGTAATCATGAAATTGAGGAGGTTTTCCCGGTGACACATCCCAGTATGTTTTTGGAGGATGGCTGTAACGTTAAATATGCAGCTGAAATTAAAAAGCACGTAAAAACGCCAGTAGCTACAGTTGGAGCTTTGTCTGACCCTGAGCTGATGGAAGAAATAATTGCTTCAGGAAAGGCAGATGTTGTGGAAATGGCCAGAGGACTTTTAAGTGATCCTGATTTTGCCTTAAAAGCGCGAACGGGAAAGGCCGATCAAATTGTAAAATGTATGCGCTGTTTATCATGTTTTTCTAGTGAGCTGACAAATGGGGAACCCTATTGTGCCCTAAATCCCGAGACAGGACGTGAATTGGAAATGAAATATGCGATACCTGAACCCATTAAAAAGAAAGTGTTGGTTGTCGGTGGTGGTATTGGCGGTATGCAGGCAGCCTTAACAGCTACAAAACAGGGGCATCAAGTTATTCTATGTGAAGAGAAAAGTCGTTTGGGCGGTGTCCTGCGTTGTGAAGAAAATGTGAATTTTAAAAAGAATCTGGATTATTATTTAGATCAGCAGTCAAAAAAAGTAATGGATTCGTCAATCGATTTAAGACTAAATACCAAGGTAACACCAGAATATTTAGAAAATCTGGACGTAGATGTTATCATTGGAGCCTTAGGTGCAGAACCAGTCAAACCAGGGATCAAAGGGATTGAAAAAAGTCACGTGCTATGTGCCCAGGATGCTTACCAGTCGGTATCAGAAATTGGTGATAAAGTTCTGATCATCGGTGCTGGATTAGTGGGTGTTGAATTGGGGCTACATCTGATTGCCTGTGGTAAAGAAGTGGACATTATTGAAGCGACCGATCATATCAACGATGGCGGTAATTTTCTGCATATGTTAGGTTTGAAAGTTGAAATTGAAAAGCAGGGCTTACGAATTCAGTACAATGCTTGTGTCGAGGAAATAAAAGATAAAACGGTATCGGTTAAATCTCTAAATGAAACTGAAGAATTTGAAGCAGATACAGTCATTTACGCTGTTGGCCAAAAGCCGCGACGGGAAGATGCGCTGGCTTTAAATCTTTTGGCACCGGAATTTTATATGGTGGGTGATTGTATAGCACCTCGAGATATCACCAGCGCCAATACCGAGGCTTTTATGACAGTCAGAAATATCGGAAGAATTTAGTGACACAAAAGCCGACAAAAGGTTGTTGGTTAAGTGTGTAGACAAACCCAGCACCGACCAATTGGATTTCGCAGTCTGCGCGCGGATTCGTACAGTTGCCCAATTTGAAAGCCATAATATTCAGGGTTTTCCAGCAACTGTTCGCCCCGAGGCAGACAGCTGAAAAGCCAATTGTCGGTGCTCAGGTGTTAAAATTAACTTAGTCTTTGGTATGAGCCGACAAAGGATTGTCGGCTTTTGATATTAGAGATCGAGGGCGGCATTAAAACCACCAGTTGTCGCGGTATAGAGGGTTCCCTGTGACGAGGTGCAGTCACCAATCAAAAAGACATTATCAATAAGATTGGCAAACTTAGAGACCTCTTGCAGCTTGGGTTTGACACCCAGGGAAAGAACGAGTGTATCGAAGGCCAGTTCTTTTTCTTGATTGTTTGTATTAACGATCAATTTATGATCCAAGGCTTTTATAAGCTTGTGATCAGCAAGAATTGTTGCCCCTTCCTTTTTTAGCAGCTGCAACAGAGCTGTCATTGGAATGGGGGATGCTTTCAACATTTGGCCTTCACTGACCATTTCAACAATGGTAACCTTTTTACCTTTTCGCAGCAATGAAAGGGCTGTCTCACAGCCAGTTAACCCCCCACCGGCGATTATGACAGACTGGCCTGCTTCGGCAATACCGCTTTCTACATCACCGACCCATACGACATCTTTACCATCTAATCCAGGAATAGGTGGAATATTGTATTCGGCTCCAACGGCAACAATCAGGGCATCTGGGTTTTCCGCCAGGACATTCTCTGGGTTTGCTTCGGTTGCCAGTTTGAGAGAAATATTGGGGTGACGGCTGGTCATACGAATAGTCCATTCCAAATATTTTTTAAGATCCGCTTTGAAATCCGGTATTGTAGCTAGACGCAAAACACCGCCTAGTTGATCACTTTTTTCAAAGAGAACAACCTGATGACCGGCATCAGCAGCTTGTCGTGCTGCTTCCAGACCAGCAGGTCCGCCGCCTATCACAACAACTTTTTTAGTTTGGGCAGGATGATTTACTTGATTGAGCTCAAGTTCCCGGCCAGCTTTAGGATTAACGGCACACGCGATTCGCAGTGGCTCTATGCCGTGCGTTCGGTTTAAACAAAGGACACAGCGAATGCAGGGACGAATTGATTCTTCCTGTCCACATCGTGCTTTATTGACACTGTCAGGATCGGCAATGACAGTACGAATCATCGCGCATATATCTGCTTCATCGTTATTGATAATGTCAGCGGCCAGATCCAGATCAATTGATCCAACGGTGGTAACCGGAACGGTAATACCTTGAGCACCTTTGATGCTTGCGGCAAAATGTGCATTGTAACCGCGCTTTAAGTAAGTGGGTTGGGTGGTGATGGGGACCATTTCATCATCCAGCAAAAGCCCGGCCGAAACATGAACCAGATCGATTTTTTCCTGAATAATTTTAATGAATTCGATGGTTTCAGAGAGTTCCACACCACCGGGAATTAGCTCGGCGGCGCTGAGGCGAAATTCGATGGCCAGTTTGTTACCAACCCGGTCACGGATAGCATCTAATAGTTGGCAGGCAAAACGGGCCCGGTTTTCCAAACTACCACCATATTGATCGGTCCGATGGTTAAAGAGTGGGGAGAAAAAATTACTGACAAGAATTCCGTGACCACCATGGATCAGAATCATATCCATGCCGGCTTTTAATGCGCGTTCAGCGGCATCGGCAAAAAAGGTGATCCAGCCAGCAATATCCTCATGGGTCATGACATCGATAGGCGACATGCCTTCCTCAGGAAGATCGTGTCCCATGGCGAAACCTGCCAGTTCAATGGAAGCTTTTGCCCCATAGCGATGAACAGCATCTGCCAAAACTGCCAGACCGGGAATAACGCTGTTGCTGCCCATATTGACACAAAATCCGCTGGTGTGTTCAAATGGTGGTGTAACCATAGAAATACCAACAGTTACAATGCCGGCGCCGCCTTTTGCCAGTTCCCGGGACCATTCAATTAGTTCAGGAGTGACCAGACCTTCCGAATCTGCCAGCCTGGGAGCGGCAGGTGAAGTCTCAATGCGGTTTTTGACCACCATATTTCCGATTTGGATCGGCGAAAATAATTTTTTGAATTTTGGATTCATACATACCTCCAATTTTCTGGATAAAATTCCAGTTTTTTTAAGTCTATCAAAGTTAAACAACGTTTACAATGGAAGAGTATAAAAAGGAAAGGCTTTGTTTTTGTGCGAAATTACAAAAGGACAGGGAGAATTATGGAAACGAAGATTAAAACACTTGCATCACTATTTAAAACAGAAGAAGTAAGGCTTTGGATTAATAATCCGCAAATAGACAATCTGACTGATATTGTGAAAATGGATAAGGGGTTAGAATTAACCAATCCGCGTTTAATCTATATGCTTTCCCTAGAGACTTATAATAACAGCAATAAAGATTTGAAAGCAATGAATGTTTTATTGGTCTCTGAAAAATCACTGACTGTTGAAATGAATCCGATGATCAATCTGCTTTGGATCAGGTCATCCCAGGCTGACAAAATTTTAAAAAAAATTAATGACTTTTTTATTCAAAAATCATTAATAGAAAAAAATCAGGATCAGTTAACTAAAGCGTTTTTTTCCGGCAAGGGCTTACAGCATTTAATTGACCAAGCCCAAAAGGTTTTTGAAAATCCCATGTTTATCAGTGATTTAACCTTTCGAATTTTGGGGTTTAGTAAAGGTGTACAAATAAGAGATCCATCCTGGCCATCAGACACTTCGGAAAAAACAGATAATTATCTACGAATCCAAAAGTTGAGTGAAAAAGGTGTCTTCAAACGATTATATGAAAGTCAGTATCCTTGTTTGGAACAATTCGATTATGCCAGTCATCCCTGGCTGGCAATGAAGATCGTCTATCAGAATAATATCATCGGACATGTTGCAATTGTCGCATCAAAACGCGAGTTTTTAGAAATGGATCATGATTTGCTGATATATTTTTCGAAGCTGATCGCTAGCGAAGTAGCTAAAGTTGATGAAAACCATGTAGTTTCAATGACGGCTTTTGATCACTTGATCATGGACATATTAAATGGTTCTTTAAATAAGCAGGAGTTAATCGATCAGCAGGTTAAAAAGATGGGTTTGGATCAGGGTCAATATTGCCTTTTAGTATTAAAGAAAACAGGGAATTTCAGCAATAGAGTTCCGGAAGCCTATTTATTAAATTATCTAAAAAGCTTTTTAGCTACTGACAAAATTATTCTACAGCAGCCGACAATCATCCTTTTTGCCGATGCAAGAAAAACCAGCCAGATTTATAGCGAAATCAAAGGCTTTTTACAAGAAAATGCTATGAAAATTGGAGTCAGTCTGGAAATTAAGGATTGGAAAAATCTAAAATATTATATCAGACAGGCAGATAGAGCATTAGAATTAGGTCTGATCCTCAATGAGACGCTGAGCTTCTTTAGGTATCAGAATCTGACAGCTTTCGATATATTGGAACTTGCGGGAAGACAGATTGAACTAATGCAGTTCTGTCATCCCGCAATTATAAAGCTGCAAGAATACGATTTGAAGAATCATACTGATTATCTTAGCAGTCTGGAAATTTATCTTGAATTTGATGGGAATATCACAGAATCAGCCGCGTATTTTTCGATACATCGCAATTCAATGTTATATCGGATTGGAAAAATTGAAGAAATAGCGGGTCTATCACTGGCGGATGTCAATACTAAATATGATTTAATGACGACCATAAAAATTATTCAGTTATCGAAGTAATGCGAACAAATAAATTTTCATAACCTGTGTACTGTTAATTGTCTTTACAGATGCCTGACTAACGTCGGAGACTCGCAAAGGCAAAATGCCAACCAACCACAACCTCGTTTATAGTGGGTGACTGACTGCTAAATTGAAGCAGCCAGCTCAGCAAATTCGGAAACAAAATTCTCCACATGTTCTTTTATTTGGTCGCGCAGAACTCGCATTTGTTCTAGGCGTTCTTCATGCGAACCAGTAAAAATTTCAGGGTCATGGAGATTCCAGTTAAATTCTTTTAGAGTTAGAGGGAATATCGGACAGCGTTGTCCATTTATTTCGTCGCATACTTTTACAACCATGGCATAACGACGACCTTCTTTGAAATAATCAAAGACAGAATGAGTCTGATTTTCTGATGAGTCATAACCGATTTCAGACATTGCTTCAACCATCAACGGGTTAAGTGGGGCTGGCTCTAGGCCGGCACTCTCAGCTAAAAAGTTCTCCCCGCCAATTTGTCGGAGGAAAGCTTGTGCCATTTGGCTTCTGGCAGAGTTATGGACACATACAAATAATACTTTTAACATAAATCGATCCTTTCGTGGCAATTTTTCTATAAGCTATCATATCCCAACGTTTTAAAAAAGTAGATTTTTGTTAAATGTTTAAAAATAATACTGGCATCATTTGGTGTTTTTTAATGGTTTAATTGGGTATGTTAAATACAATTGTATAAAAATTTCGTCAGATTAAATCAGGAGTCATTATGAAAAGTGAAATTAGAAGTAAATTAGAGCTTAGAAAGTTGTCTGGTAATGATTTAACTCAATTCAATGATATCTTGCGTTACGCCTTTCAGGTAACAGACGAACAGTTGTTGAAGGTTGGCTGGAAACAGGATGAAATAAAACGTTCTAAATTTCCGATACTGGAAAAAGCAGATGTCCTGGGCTGGTTTGAGGAAGACAGACTGGCGGCACAGATTGCGGTTTATCCATTACAGGTAAATATAACTGGGAGTATTTATGAAATTGGTTATATTACAGGCGTGGCAACATACCCTGAATATATGGGCTTGGGTTTGATGTCAACGCTGATGAAAAAAAGTCTGGAGAATATGCATGAAAGAAAACAGCATCTTTCTTTCTTATTTCCATACTCGCATCCCTTATATCGCCATAAGGGTTGGGAAGTAGTGTCTGATAAAATGACCTTTTCAGTTTCAGATTATCAGTTGCCGAAAAAAATTGAAGTGCCGGGAAGAATAAAACGCGTGAGTGAGAGCAGTCCTGATCTGAGGGCGGTCCATGACACCTTTGCCAGACAAACGCATGGCTGTCTGATTCGCAATGATCTGGTTTGGGAAGAATACTGGCGTTGGGATGTTGAAGATGTGACGGCTGCTGTTTATTACAGCCAGGATGAGAAAGCGCTTGGTTATTTGATCTATCTGATTGAAAATGATGTCATGCATGTAAAGGAAATGGTCTATCTGAATCAGGAAGCCAGAAAGGGCTTATGGGGATATATAGCGGCACATGAGTCGATGATTAACAAAGTTGTGGGCAGCAATTATTATAATCACACAGTATCCTTTCTGTTCGGGGACAGCGATATGAATGAAACAATTCGTCCTTATATCATGGCGCGAATTGTCGATTTTGAAGGCTTTATCAGTCAGTATCAGTTTGCTAATGATGAATTGGATGAAATGATTTCTTTTGCCGTAAAGGATTC
Organism: Eubacteriaceae bacterium; assembly: GCA_030156895.1. Lineage (GTDB taxonomy): Bacteria > Bacillota > Clostridia > Eubacteriales > Eubacteriaceae > Acetobacterium. Next base: position 13,245 of record JASGLP010000037.1, read on the forward strand.
AGTTCTGGAATGCAACAACAGACTTTTTACCCTGAAGTTTTCAAAGGGACAAAAGCCTATTTTGACGGATCAGGTCTCAGACAATTTAGTTGAAGTTGAAATTGGTATTTTAACCAGTATGCTATTGGGCTATAAAAGACCGACATATTTAAAACAGATAGAGCGGATTTTAGCCAGTAAAAAAACTGTTTCTATTTTAGAAAGTATTATTCCAAACGAAAAAGTGTATTTTTCAGATTATATTTAAGCTTTTGTTTTACACACGCAACAAATTATAAAAAATTCAAAAATTTGTTTACTCTAGAGAGCCTAAAAGATATTGGAGGTAATATGATTCACGGATTAACCAAAAAACAGCAAATTGCGACATCGAATATGAATATTGAGAGCGGGCGCGAGGTGAGAGATAAGATTGGATTTAAGGAGCAGTCGATTTACAAAGCAGTTGACCGCGATCCTGTCGCGATGATTGAGAGTCAGAATCATGTCAGAATTCCTGAACTTATTCCCATGCGGCATGAAAAAATGGCTTCGTCGCCTTTTTCGTTTTTCCGGGGAACGGCTCTTTTGATGGCTCACGATCTGTCACACCAGGCACAGACTGGTATTCATGCAATTATTTGCGGAGATGCGCATATTGGCAATTTTGGTTTCTTCGCTTCCCCCGAGCGACGGTTAATATTCGATTTAAATGATTTTGATGAAGCTGCCCCCGGTCCCTGGGAATGGGATTTGAAACGATTTTTAACGAGTATTATTTTGATTGGCCGCGAACTTGAAATGAGCGAAAATAAGATCCGGGAGATATGTCTGGAAGCGGCTAAACATTATCGAAATGGTTTGTCTTTGATGTTGTCAATGAGTTCACTGGAACGGTACTTTCTGATCGGTGATGAAGTGCTTTTTTTGGACAGCTTTTCCAAGTCATCACGGGCAGATTTCGAAAAAATTATTAATAAAGCCAAGACACGAACTTCTGATCAGGTTATTAATAAAATGACTGAAACAGACCAGTTCGGGCGAAGAATATTCATTGAAAAACCACCTGTGGTTGAGCGGGTTCAAAGTGATTTGATGGATAAAGTGGAAGGCTGCTATAGGGCATACTTAAAAACTGTACGTCCGGATATTGGCATCCTTCTATCGCAGCATATTCCAACGGATGTTGCCAGAAGAGTGGTTGGCGTTGGGAGCATAGGCACCAGATGCTATTTGCTGGTTTTGACCTGTGAGGATGAAAGTCATTTAGTTTTGCAGATAAAGCAGGCTTCAGATTCGGCGATAAGCTCTTATTGTCAACGGAATTTTACCACACCTGAAATTATGAGTCATTGTCTTGGTAATGGCTATCGCGTGGTGAGTCATCAGCAAATGCTGCAAGCGGTATCTGATCCCTTTCTTGGATACTTTACCAGTGAAGACGGTTTTGATTTCTATGTTAGACAATTTAGAGATATGAAGGGAACAGTTAAACTGGATGAGTTGGATACCGATACATTTAAAGAGTATGCCAGAAACTGTGGAATTGTGCTGGCGCGGGCTCACGCGCAAAGCCCTTATGCTAATTGGATCAAAGGTTATCTTGGTGAAAGCGATGAATTTGATCATGCGTTTTATGAATGGAGCATGGCCTATTCCCAGCAGGTATTGAAAGATTTTCAAACATATGTGAAGAAACTTGGGCTTGCCTCAGAAAAATAAATTTAAAATGATAAAAACCCTTTAAAAGAGTCGCAGCTTTTAAAGGGTTTTTAATTGGAATCCAAGAGACCGGAAAAGGTCTTCTCAGTTTTTCATCATGTGAAGGGATGAATAGAACTGAAAAGATATTTAAATGATGAATCTATAGATATTATAGTCTAATAAACATGATGTGTCAAGTCTAAACGTGGTGTAAAAAGATGAAAAGATGTATAACCTAAAAAAGCCAATGTCAAATACAGAAGCTTATTTTATCGTCAGATGAATCAACAAACGATTTCATATCATTTGTCTTGAAATCTTTAAAGGATTTTGATAGAATAATTTCATTGATGTTTGAAAGGTTTCGAAAAAAGCAATGGCGCTAAAACTTCGAAAGGAGTCTTTGCGCCCTTTTTTGCGCTTAAAGCTATTATTTTTCATTTTTTAGATAGAACCCTGTCAAACGACTAAAAAGCTTTTTATTAACCTTAGAGGAGGATGATATGACAGAAGCAACATATTTTTTTCTTTCGCTGGCAATTTTTATTGGCGTCTATGTTTTGATTATTATGGACAGGCTGGATCGAACGCTAGTTGCCTTGGCGGGAGGATTGCTGATGATTTTTTTACAAATCATCAACCAGGAAGAAGCTATTCATGCAGTGGACTTTGATACGATTACCTTATTGATCGGCATGATGATGATTGTTATGGTTATGCGACGAACAGGGATTTTTGAGTATCTGGCGATCAAAATGTTGAAAATTTCAAAAGCCGATCCCCAAAGACTGATTATTTTGTTTTCTTTAATAACAGGTGTTTTGTCAGGGCTCCTTGATAATGTCACAACAATTATGCTGATTATTCCCATAACGCTCAGTGTTGCCAAGGACTTGAAACTCGATCCCATTCCGTTTATTATTGCGGAAATATTTTCTTCCAACATTGGTGGTACGACAACATTAATCGGAGATCCCCCCAATATTATGATTGGTAGTGAGGTGCAACTTTCATTCAATGATTTTTTGCTTAATAATGCGGTAATTGCCCTGCCGATTTTGATTGTTACCTCGATCCTGTTTTCGCTGCTTTATAAAAAGATTTTGGTTGCTGATGAATCGGTCAAACAAAAACTGTTGGAAGTCGATGAAAATGAAGCAATTCATGATCCGGTCTTACTGCGAAAAAGTCTCGTTATTTTTTGCCTTGTAATATTGGGCTTTATATTTAATGCTTATATCCATGTTGAATCGGCAACCATAGCTCTAACTGGTGCGGTGGCGCTAATTTTCTTATCAGGTATTTCATCGGAGGAAATTTTAGTTGAAGTTGAGTGGAAAACCATTTTCTTTTTTATCGGACTGTTTATGTTAGTTGGAGGAATTGAAGCAACTGGCGTTATTGAAATGTTGGCGGAAAAAGTGCTTCAATTGACTGGCGGAAATCTTTTTAGCACATCTATATCAATTCTGTGGGTTTCGGCTCTTGCTTCTGCCTTTATTGATAACATCCCCTTTGTTGCGACGATGATTCCAATGATTACGGATATGGGAATCATTTCCGGTATGGACGTTTACCCTTTATGGTGGGCCTTATCGCTTGGTGCTTGCTTGGGAGGGAATGGGACTGTTATTGGTGCCAGTGCCAATGTAGTGGCAATCGGACTGGCTGAAGGTCAGGGCTATAAAATCACCTTCAAGAACTATTTCAGAGTCGCCTTTCCCTTTATGCTGATGACCGTATTTGTTGCCATGATTTATCTGATTTTACGTTTTCTGGTATAAAAAAGAACAGTTTCTTGAGGGGCAATTCAAGAAACTGTTCTTTTTGATTGGTCAAATTTCTTTAATTGTGCTTTGAGCTATTTTTGAATTGCTTGTTTTTTCGAGTGAATCCGACGGCTCACAGATGTCTTTTCGGTAGGCTTCCTTTTTTTGGTACATACGCTGATCGGCTTCTTTTAGAAGATCAGATAAAGGGCGATTTTCAGAATGCGGTTGACTGCTGTAACCAAAACTGATGCTTAGCTGATAGGGATTGCTGGCAGACTCGTTGTATGAATTTAGAGCATTTGAAATATTTTTTAATAAGGCTTTTAAATTAAGATGGTCATCAGATTCAATCAAAATTAGAAATTCATCGCCACCAAAACGGTAGACTGTATCTCCAGATCCGATCATAGATTCCAGAATTTGGGCAGTGTTTATGAGGGCTTCATCCCCGGTATGGTGACCATAGCAATCATTTATTTGTTTGAAATAGTTTATATCACCAAGAAGAATCGAAAAGGCCAGGTTTTTTGTATTTAGATACTGGACACGCCGCACAAAGTGTTCTCGGGTTGGAAGACCAGTTAAGGCATCACGCAAATTATTATCTTGTTCGATTTGAACATAGGCGATGAGCGTGGCAAAGGAGAAGGCTGGCCAGATGATCAGTACACCATAGGCGACTGATTGAATAAATCCGGCAATAATCGGAATCAGCATGAAGAGAAAAACTGACTCGAGAATGCGGCCGTTGATCTGTTTTTTGAATTTAAGTGTGTATAAATAAAGGATGCTAATCATCAGGTAAGTCAACAAAACAATCAGATAAAGGCCAATATTACGGGCGTATTGATTGTCGGAATTAATTGTGAAAACAAAGCCCGTAAAGAAATTAATGAACATGATTATAAAGGTAATATAAAAAGGCAGGAGATAAAAGCGGATGCGCTTTTTTAAATCCGGGTAATCATCGAAAATCTTATAATCGGCATAGGCAATCTAGGCAACAGCCGGAAAACTATTGAAAGAGATAAGGATCGTATTGCTTACTAGCAATAGCCAATAACTCAAAGTGTAATTTGTCCCATCAAGAAACCAGGTAAGACCTTCTAAAAAGTTCATGATAATGAGTATAAAGACAATATTTAAAAGTAGTTTGGTTGAAGGGTCATGGAGACGGTTTTTTTAATAAGACTAACGGCAATAAAGATCAGGAGACAAATAGAAAAGAGCAGCAGGTCAACTGAATAGAAAAGATGCAGATGGTTCATAAAGCCTCCAAATTATAAAATGTGTAATCCCAATTATTATAAAATAAGGCCTAATTGTAATGAAGATAGATTTACGACAGGATTAAAAAAGATTTGTTGTAGTGACTTAGTCATTTAAGTTGGCCAGGCAGGAAACTTCTGGATCAACATATCCGACAACTTTATTCCGGCCACTGTTTTTAGCGTCTTTAAGGGCTTTGCAGGCATTCTTCATGGCATCAAGACAATCACCCCCCTGATAAAGAGCGGTTCCAACCGAAATAGTGATAGGACAAATACCGTTAACTGAGTGTTCGACGGCATTGCGAATTCGTTCGGCAACTGAATTAACCTGGTCTTCGGGACAATCAAATAAAATTGCTGCAAATTCCTCGCCTCCCCATCGCATGACCAGATCTGAAGATTTTAAGCTGCTGCGAATACAGTCAGCAACGAACTGTAGAATGCGGTCGCCATTATCATGACCAAAGCGTTCATTAATGGTTTTCAAGTGATCGATATCCATCATTAAAATGGCAATCTGCTTGCTTAAATAACTAATATCATGAGAAGCACCCATAAGTTCATCGAGTTTTCGACGATTAAAAACTTTGGTTAGAGGATCGTGAAGAAGTGCAAATGCTAATTTTTTCTCGGTGAGATAATGATGGTAAAAAAATTGGGTAAAGGTGTAGGTTAATACTGATAAAAAAATGGTTAAAACGATTAAAGAAATAAGTGTGGTTAGAGAGCTTTCAAGCAGTTCGAAATAGTTTAAAAAATAAAATTCTCCAATCAAGGAAAAATATGAGATGATGGAAAAAAAGAAGGGTGCTGAAAAAGTGACAAGAAATAAGATGAATGCGGCAAAAATCAGGATTATATTTAAAGACGAGTAGCTGTTTATAGTGCTGTTGATTAGAAGTGCGCCGATAATAAAAGCGTGGATGGTTATCAATGATAGGGATGATACTAATTTGTAATGATTGCTTTGTTTTGATGTAAAATATACCGCCAATAATGGTGCGATAAACAGGAGACGTAGTATAAAAATAAATGCTGAAATGGACGCTGTTATACAAAAGTCGTTAATGATCGAACCTAAATATAGAAATAAAGCAATTGTTAAAACCGCTAGATTGAATAATCGGTAATAACGATATTTCGCCAAATAAAAATCATTCCGGGCACTTTCCTGAAGATCTGAAAAAACGTTCATTTTTGGGCTCTCCTCATTCGGTCAAATTAAAGTTGGATGCAGACTGAAGACAAAGCTAATTTTATCTAACTGAGCACCGACAATTGGCTTTTCAGCTGTCTGCCTCGGGGCGAACAGTTGCTCGGAAATGTTGCTTATAAGTACTTCCGAATTGGGCAACTGTACGAATCCGCGTGCAGACTGCGAAATCCAATTGGTCGGTGCGGGGGTTGTCTACACACTGAATCCAAGATAAAACTGGATGTTCATTATATCATACTTAAGCTTATGAAGGAATTCGAAAGCCACTAATGCAGATTAAAAATTTATCGAGAAGGCATTAAAATGGCCTTCTCGACATACACTATATTTTAGATTTACCCGTTTTAAATAAAGAAACACAAGCTTAAGAGAAATAATCAGAAAAGTTTTAAATGGATTATGGGTCACATATATTTATTGATTAAATTGATCTTCAGAGCTATAGGTCTCCTGCTGATTTTTACGATTGCCGTCAGCTTCTGTTTTATTGCTGCTTTGCCACAATCCCAGCAATGAAGAAATTAAAATTCCGCCAAATATGACAAAAACGATGATTATTGAAAGCAATGCGGGTTTGATTTTAAGAGTGCGCTTTTTGCCTGTGATCTGCAGATCCAGCGTATCTGTTTTGGGGCAATTCATACTGGAGGTACACGCCATACAACTGATACAGTTGACATTTGTAACAGTGTCATTTTGACAGATGTTAATCTTCATGGGACACACGCGACTGCATTTCTGACAGCTGATACAGGTATCATTATTTCGTTTGAGCTTAAAGATCCGAATTTTATTAAAAAGTCCTAAGACGGCGCCGAAAGGACAAGCGTATTTGCACCAGGGTCGTTCAACAAATAAGGACAAAACAATGATTGTGATCAAGACTAGTAGTGCCTGGATGGCGACTGTTCCAGTATAAAACTTAAACAGGGCATGATAGGGGTCGATGTTCAAAAAAAGTAGCGATCCGGATCGAGCAGTGATGTATAAGACCCAGACAAGAAGGAAATACCGAAAGAAGCGTAGAATATTATGAACTTTATCGGGTATAAATTTGTTATATTTCTTTTTAAATATTTTTTTACCCAGTTTGCCAATCCATTCCTGAAAAGACCCAAGGGGGCAAACCCAACCGCAAAAAACTGGGCCGAACAAAAGTGCTAAAAGAAAGACCAAGGCCATTAAGATCAGCGAAGACATGGCTACTTTTTCAAGCAATAAACCTGAGCTAAAAAATGTATAAAGTGTTTCAACACCGCCAAAGGGACAAATGGCATGTAGTGATGTTGCTGCTAAAAAGGAAATGCCCATTCCTGTTTGCACAAGTGTCTTATTGATAGAGATAAAGGCAATAAGAACAAAGAATATTATTTGTATCAGTAATCGATAATTAACTGTTTTTTTCTTTTTCATAGAAGACCTCCATTGAATTAATTACTTTAAGTTTAAAAAAACTACATGGCAGTATTGTGTCAGATTTAGTAAAAATGAGATTTTTATTCCGTATAAATCGAAAAAGATGGCAGGGAATCTTTTTAAGAACTGATTTAATCTTGTGTTATAATGTAATAGTTTATAAGGAAAACGTTATGAAAAAAGACCTGATTAGAGATTTTTTTAATAATAATATTCACAAAGTAGATGAGCAGGATGAAAGCCTAAGTAATCTGCAGTTACTAAAGAACAGGATCTATTTATTAGTATCCTTTCTGATTGTTGTGTTTAGTGGACCACTGCTTGTTTATGGGGCTTATCTGTTTTATCAGAAAAATGACTATTTACAGGCCACTCTGGAAATTATGGTCTATATTATAGTTCTTATTTCGATGACTTCCCCCAAAATTGGCGTTGATATAAAAAAGATTATTATGATTTCATCGATTTATTTTTTCGGTCTTGTTCTGCTTATATCTGCTGGTCCCCAGGGTGCTGGGCAAATTACGATTATTCTATCATTCGTATTATCATCATCAGTGTTGGGAAAAAAGCAGAATATTCTATTTTTTTTATTTAACCTGATTGTTTTTTTAGGACTGACGATTTTTCTCTATCTGGGTTTATTAAATTTTCTTGCCATCAGTCAATATGAAAAGTATTGGCTGATCAATGTTTTGACTTTACAACTGGTTTTAATGGGGATGGTTTTTTTGCATCAGATGATCTACGATGGGCAGGAAAAACAAACCGAGGCAGTGCTCAAGTCAAAAACAGACCTGGCTGTCAGTGAAGAAAAATATCGTATCCTGGCTGACACGACAGCGGATGTTATTTGGGTTTACAATGTCGATTTAAAAAAATTTGTTTATATCAGTCCAGCAATCAAATCGTTGCGCGGATTGACTGCTGAAGAAGCGCTTGAAGAATCAATTGAAGAAGCGGTGATACCGGAGTTCAGAGCGGAAATGATTGCTGAGATTGCCAAAACGTTGAATGAATTCTTGCTTAATCCCAGCCAAGCGGAATACTATATTAATGAAATGAAACAACCATGTAAAGATGGAAGCAGCGTTTGGGTTGAAACGGCTTCCCGTTATCGCTTTAATGCCAAGGGTCAAGTCGAGATCATTAGTTCCAGTCGTAATATTATGGAACGAAAACAAAAAGAAGCACAAATTGAGTATATGAACGATCATGATCCCCTAACGGGCTTATATAATCGCAAAGCGCTAATGAAGAGAATGCTGAAAAATGATAAAGAGCTAGCCGGGATCAGTATTAACATTGATAATTTTAGGGTAATCAATGAAGAGCTTGGTCATAAGGAGGGGGGTCGTATTCTACAAGAGTTGTCGGAAAATATTATGGCGGCAGCTGCAAATAGTGGTGAGATTTACCGAATTGGTGGAGATGAATTTGTGGTTGTAATAGAAAACAATGATCAAAGTCAGGTGCTTGAAGCAGCTAAGAAAATTTCCCGATCGATTTCCAGGCAATTCAAGTCAGATACTAAAACATTATATATTACTGCTTCGCTGGGGATTGCGATAGGACAAGGGGATGAAGACTTGTCAGAAATTGTAAAAAAATCTGATACGGCTTTATATGTAGCGAAAAAAGAAAAGAATCAAATATTGCTGTATCAGCCAACAATGGAAAAACGAAAAAGCTTGGAAGCCATACTTGAAAAGGACTTGTGGTCTGCTCTTGAAAACAAGGAGTTGGAACTCGTTTATCAGCCGATTTATGATATTAAACAAGAAAAATTTAATCAAGCGGAGGCTCTGCTACGGTGGCATCATCCGGAATTAGGAGAGATTTCTCCAATTGACTTTATTCCGATTGCAGAAAAAACGCGTTTAATTATTCCCATCACTGACTGGGTTATCAGGGAAGCTTGTAAACAAAGCAGAAAATGGGCTGATGAAGGGTTGGAGGATATGATTATCAGTCTCAATCTTTCACTGCTCTTATTTGAAAATAGAGGTTTAGAGCTTTTAGAAGCCGTACAAAAGGGAATCGACGAGGCGAAGATCCAAGCCAGCTCGATTAAATTGGAAATTACTGAAAGCTGCCTGATTAGAGATACCAATGAGTTAATCAAAACATTTTCCGATTTAAAAAAAAATGGTGTGAAGTTGGCACTGGATGACTTTGGTACGGGTTATTCTTCCTTTGGCAGTATTAAAGATTTACCGCTGGATGTGATTAAACTCGATCGATCATTAATCACAAAAATCGATTTAGATGCCCGAGAACAGTAAATAATTAAAGCACTGATTACAGTTATTCACAATTTAAATATTAAAATTGTGGCAGAAGGAATTGAAACATTTGCGGAACTTGAAATTTTAAAGGAAATGGGTTGTGACTTTATTCAAGGTTTTTATTTTAGTCAACCACTGAAAGCAAGCGATTTGTTTTTGTTCTGTAGTAATAACAGCTAAAAGCAAAGACATGAAACTGCTTTCTTTAGCATGTATTGGGTAGATAGTTTACAAGTCGTATTATTAAGGAGAGATAATGAAAAAGAAAATTCTAGGGTTTCTTGTTTTGCTGAGTTGTATATTGCTATTAAGTTCTTGTAGTTTTACACAAACAGATTCAAATGTAAACAGTCAGTATAATCAAACCATTGAAACCGTCAGAACGGCTGTTTGGCGGTCAATCACATCCGGCAATGTATCCAGTGCTGGGGTGGCAATTATGAAAGACGGCGAACTGGTCTACAATGAAGGCTTTGGCATGGCTGATCGGCTTTCATCACAGGGAGTGGATACTCAGACGCAGTTTAATATCGGATCAGTAAGTAAAGTATTTACAACGGTTGCCCTACTGCAACTGGCTGAAGAAGGACTCATTAATCTGGATGAACCAGTCGTCACCTATCTCAATGATTTTACAATGGCGGATGAACGATACCAGCTCATTACAGTTAAAATGCTGTTAAATCATGCATCAGGATTACCAGGCACTTTTGCTCGCAATGGTTTTGCGACCGCTGAAGATCCGGAATTTTTAAGTGAATTTATGGATTATCTGTCTCAGAGTACGCTCAAAAGTGATCCAGGCAGCATCAGCGTGTATTGTAATGATGGATTTACCCTGGCAGAAGTCCTGATCGAACGAGTATCCGGTCAGACATATGCAGATTATTTACAGGAGCATATTTTTGATCTTGCACAAATGGAAAACACATCCTGTTCCTTTATGCCGGAGAACCAGAACATTGCCCTGAATTATAAGGAGAATGGTTTGGCCAATCCAGTTGAAATCGTTAATTTGATGGGAACGGGTGGCTTGTCATCGACGGCTGCAGATTTGTGCAATTTTGGCCAGTCACTTTTAAATAATGATCTGATTTCTGACGCTTCATTTCAGATAATGTCGCAAGCTCAGTATGGAGAAAACACAGTGCCTGAGGGGAATCCCATTACCGATTATGGTTTGGGTTGGGACATGGTGGCAGTTTCTGATTTTGTAAATCAGGGAGTTACAGTCCATAGTAAAAACGGCGCCACTTTTCAGTATTCCTCGCAGTTTTATCTGATCCCGGAACAAAATCTTGTCCTGGCTGTAACTTATTCTGGCAATAAAGATGTGACAGCCGTGACAAATGAAATTACCCAAGCAATCTTGAAGGAAACAGGTGTGGTGAATACCCAACCTGACGCTTTCGAAAGTAGTATCACACCAATTCCAGCTGAAATTTTACAGTATACAGGTATTTATGGTGGGGCTGGGACAATTTGGAGGATTCGTTTTGATCTGACAAATAATACAATGATCGTTGATGAATACATTGAAGGTCAATTCATGGAATCTCAGGAAATGTCTTATTTTGATGATGGCTACTTTCATAGCGAGTCGGGTATGAGATATAGTTTTTCAAAAACAGCAGAAAAGAATCTGATTATCATGACTGTTCCAGATGCGGATAGTCATCTGGTTGTAGGTGAAAGTATGTTACCAGGGGAGGTCACTGATACGGGGAACTTTACTGATAGCTGGTGGGTGCCGGTTAATTTAAGCAGCTATGATTTAAATGCAGAAGCAACATATACAGATTCCTTTGATGAAATGACAGGGCTGATAATTCTTGATCAGGGAACCGCCTATGCTTTATCAGATAACATGAATAGTCAGATGATTCTTCAATATGCCAGAGATTTGACGGATTTAAAAATAAGTCTTAAAGATGGTGTAGCCATGCTGTCGGCTTATGGTTATCAGTATAAGAATGCTTCTGCTATCGAAGCTTTAGCGAATTCTCAGGATTTTGTGATTGGTGCGGACGGAGCAAATATACTGAGACGGCTTAGTAATGACGCTAAACTGCAAATATCAATGCCGGACAAGGGACGCGTTGTAATTTATGCGCCGGATTATTCAATTGTTTATGACAGCCTCTTTGAAACTCAGGAATCGATCGCGCTTGAAGCTGGTTCAGTTCTACTCTTATCTGGTATAGCGAATGATGCTTTTGATGTAAAGGTGCTTAACTAAGTAGGCGGGGGGACAAACCAACACTTTAAAAGGGTATCATACCTTGCAGAAAGCTGCTCGAAAAAGAATAAGTGATCTAAGATAAGGTGAAAACATTAAATGAGTGAGACGAATAATAAAAGGATAATAAATCAGATGCCAATTGCTTATGCCTATCATCGTGTCCTGTTGAATGCTGAAGGTGTGCCGATTGACTATGAATTTCTTGAAGTGAACACCGCTTTTGAAGAATTTACAGGCCTAAAAGCAAAAAATATTATTGGCCATAAGGCAACTGAAGTGATCACTGATATAAAAAATGACGCGTTTAATTGGATTGGTGAATATGGAAAAATTGCGCTGATGGGAGGCGTACATGAAATTGAACAGTATTCTGGTGCCTTTGAAAAATGGTATCAGATTAAAGTTGTATCTGATGAACGATTCTACTTCGCAACTTATTTTACTGATATCACCCAGCTCAGAAATCAGGTTAATGACTATGAGCTTTTGCTAAACTCCCTAAATGATGTGGTTTTTGAAGTAAACAGCCAATTGTTATTTGAAAAAATCATTGCTCCCGATGAATCGATTCTCCTTTTTCCTAAAGAGCTGATTATTGGGAAATCAATCAGAGACTTATTTAATGGCGACTTGCTTGAAGCTTTTCTTGCTGTTTTTGATAAGGCTAAAGCGACAAGGAAGATGCAAAGTCATGAATACACACTATCGATTGAAAATCAGGAAAAATGGTATCGAATGAACGTGCGGTATCTGAATATAAACCAGTTGGAGAAGTATGTGATCAGCTTGATAGATATCACTGATAAAATCCGTACTTTAGCGGAGTTGTCACAAAAAACCAGTGAATTGGAGCGTTTTTTCTCAGTTAATTTGGATTTGCTCTGTATTGCTAATACCAAGGGTGAATTTTTGAGAGTTAATAAAGCCTGGGAGGAGACATTGGGGTATTCAGCTGATGAATTGGAAGGTCGGTCTTATTTTGATTTTGTCCACCCAGATGATTTAGATAATACCATCAAGGTAACAGCTTTACTGAGAGATCAGAATTTGATTGACAACTTTGTCAGTCGCTTTAAAACCCGCGACGGGTCTTACAAGTACATCGAGTGGAAAAGCCGGGCATATGAAGATGTCGTCTTTGCGGCAGCCAGAGATATAACTGAAAAAAGAGAGATGGAAGAGCAGCTTTTTTTGGAGAAGGAAAAATATCAATCGACCCTTTTTTCCATTGGCGATGGTGTGATTGCTGTTAATAATTTACGGGAAATCACTTTAATGAATAAAGTGGCGGAAGAATTAACCGGTTGGAGACAAGAAGATGCGATTCATAGGCCTTTTAAAGAAGTTGTTCAATTGATTCACGAACAGAGTCGTTTGCCGGTTAGTGATCCCATTGAAAAAGCGATAAAAACTGGATTGATCGCAAAACTGGAAAATCATACAGTTCTAATCAGAAAAGATAAGACTGAAATTGCTATTGAAGACAGTGCAGCACCAATTCATGACAGTGATAGAAATATTCGGGGAGCAGTGCTCGTTTTTCATGATGTGACCCAAAAACGAAAAACCCAGAGTGAAATTCTATATTTAAGTTACCATGACTTTTTAACGGGACTCTTTAACCGGCGTTATTTTGAGGAAGAGGCGGGTCGTTTAGATCGAGCTGAAAATCTGCCCTTATCGGTGCTTATGCTGGATGTGAATGGACTAAAACTGACAAATGATGCTTTTGGTCATAAAATGGGCGATGCCCTGCTTAAGAAAGTTGCTGAAATTATTGAAAAAAATGCCCGTAAGGGTGATCTGATTGCCAGGATTGGTGGCGATGAGTTTGCTGTGCTGCTGCCCAAAACGAATGAAACAGAAGTAATGATGATTAGCCAGAGGATTCTTGAATCTGCTAAACTGGAAACCGTTGGTTCGGTCATTATATCGATGGGGATTGGACGTGCGACCAGGCTAATCATGAGTCAAAGTCTTGAGGACACTGTTGTCGCCGCTGAAAATATGATGTATAAAAATAAAGTTCAGTCAAGTCGACAAATGAGGGATCAAACGATTATTCTCATTCAAGCGACTTTAAATGAAAAAAGCGACCGGGAACGGATTCACTCTCAGCGAGTGGGAAGAATAGCTAAATTTATAGGCCGAGCGATGAATCTAACGACCGATCAGGTTAAAACCCTTGAGACTTTAGGATTGCTTCATGATTTGGGAAAAATCATCGTAGCAGAGGAGATTTTAAATAAAGAAGGAAAACTCACAGAAAAAGAATACTCTATCATGAAAACCCACGCAGAGACAGGTTATCAGATTTTAAAATCTGTTGAGGAATTTGTTCCCTTGGCCGAGATTGTTTTATCTCACCATGAATGGTGGAATGGCAGTGGATATCCTAGAAATTTAAAGGGGCATGATATTCCATTGTTTTCACGTATTATTCAGGTGGCAGATGCATATGAGGCAATGACAGCTGGCAGACCCTATCAAGAAGCTTTCAATAAAGAAGAGACGATTGAAGAACTTCGATCCCTTTCAGGCATTCAGTTTGATCCGGAAATTATTGATGTATTTGTCGAAAAAGTGCTGGTGGAATCATTTGATGTATTAGAAGATGAAAAAAAGGATAAAAGATGAAGATAATATGCTTTGGAGATAGTTTGACATTTGGTCATGGATTGGCTTTAAAAGACAAGTGGCATGTCATAGCTGCAAAAAAAACAGGGGTTCAAATGGTCAATCGCGGTGTTAGTGGCAACACGACCACCGAAATGTTGGCACGTTTTAATCGCCAGGTAATTTTAATGCAGCCAGATGCGGTCATGATTATGGGCGGGTATAATGATATTTTTTTTGAAGGAAGTTATGAAAAGGCGCAAAAAAATATTGCAACGATGATTGATATGGCCCAAGATAAGAGAATCAAGGTGATTGCTGCAGTTCCGCCACCGATTAAAGCGCCGATTAAATTTTTTGACAAAACAAAAGAGCTGAATTTTAACATAAGGATGGTGAATGAATATCTGGATTGGCTAAGAATCTTTATCGCAAACAGAAATTTGCCACTCATTGATTTTTCGTCAGAGATCGAGTGGCTGACGCAGGATTTGTATCTGGATGGGATTCACCCTAATGCCAAGGGCAATGAATTGATGGCCAATAAAGTGATCAGTTTTTTAACTAAGTTTTAAATTTTTCGAGTTGCGGGCTAAGTCCGCAACTTTTTTGATACCATGATTTGAATCATGAAGAATCTTAACAAGTTGAAGGAATAATCATAAATTTGAGGGGGTAAATATTTTGAATGAAGAACCGTTAATCGGTTTATTGCTCTTGCAATTGGTATTTATTTTGTTGAACGCGGTTTTTGCCGGAGCTGAAATAGCTGTCATCACTTTTAATGATAAGAAACTAAAAAAATTAGCACATGGTGGTGATAAAAGAGCGATTGTTTTTTGCAAGTACTTTTTGCAGAAAGTTGCAAGTAAAAAATACAGAGTGTTGCATTCTGGAAAATCCATAGTTTTGCAAGCTGAAATGCAAAGCAA
>JASGLP010000001.1 GCA_030156895.1 Eubacteriaceae bacterium
ATCAATGCCGTATTCCTTGCATTTGGCCATAATGTCATGGAAAACGTCCAGACGGTCTTTAGCGGTTTTAGGAATGCCCTTGTCGCTGTTTAAAAGCGCCACACATTCCCATTTGGTATCGGCAATCGCTTTAAAAGCGGCGTCAATTTTATCCCCTTCCATGGAAACAGAATTAAAAAGGCCAGGCTTTTTGCAAAGCTTCATTGATTCAATACAGGTATAGACATTGGGGCTGTCCACCGCGATAGGGGTGTCGACGGCATCCTGTACGATATCAATCAGCCATTTCATGGTTTCCATTTCGATATCATCATCCACTGAAGCACAGACATCAATATAGTCTGCTCCGGCTTCAGCCTGTTTGATTGCTAGGTTTCTAATAAATTCCGTATCTTTTGCGGCAATGGCTTTAGCTGTTGACGGAATTGCGCCATTGATTTTTTCGCCAATAATGATCATAGCTACCTCCGAATTATTAAGTTTATTAATTTTTTAGTGTTTTTTTAAATTTTACTGTTGTGCACAAGTATAGTGTAGCATCATTGTAAAGGAACGTCAATGATAAATTTAAACATAATCAAAATTTATGAATACAGTAATATACTATTTATATAGCACAAATAGAGTATTATTTAAATAAGACTAAAATATAAAAGTTTTATTTGATTTTAGTGTAAGAATTTTAAAAAAGCTTAATTAATAATCTTATACGAAATTTAAGAAAATTATTAAACAGTGGATAAAAAAGTGAGTCATGCTAATAATAAGCTTGACTCACCTATAATTAATTTCAGCCATTTCTGTCAAATCCTTAAGGTTATGGGGCTAATGTTTCAATCGGTTTTTATAAACCGGTTATCCGTTTGCGCATGTTCAGCTAAACTGACATTCCAGTTATAGTATATTTTGATAAATTTAAGGTACTTATATTACAATCTACTACTATTGGACTAGAAGGGAAGTGATTAATGTGGCTCATGTATCATTGCGGGTAACCGATCAGGAAAAATTATGGATGGAAAGCTATGCTAAGCTAAATGGTGTTAATTTATCAGAGGCAGTTAAGGATGCATTTTTCGAAAAATTGGAAAATGAATTTGATTTGAAAGTGGTTGCCAAATATGAAGATGATCCAGATAAAATGCTTCATTCACACGATGAAGTAAAAAAAATACTGGGAATTAACTGAAATGATAACGATAGAATATTCACAAAACGCGATTGAATCGCTAAAAAGCTTTGATAAACAGACAAAAACTTTGATTATACATTGGATTGAAAAAAATTTCTCGAACACGCTTGATCCAAGTTGTGGTGGTAAGCCATTAGCGGGAAAAAATGCTGACTACTGGTGGTTTCGCCTCGGTCATTTTCGAATTATTGCAAAAATTAGCAATAAAATGGTTGAGATCATCAATATTCGTATGACACAACGAGAAGAGGCCAGGGAAAACGATATTTAAAACCTTTGGAGGGGCTATGAAAAACTTGTTATTGATTGATGCCTGTATTCGGGGTGAACAATCCCGGACGCGAAAAATCTGTAATGCCTTAATTAAGAATTTGTGCGATCAAGAAGTGTATCAACTAGAAACAGTTTATCTGGAAAAAGAACAAAATCAGTTTTTGGATGCCAGTCGATTGGATTTGAGAACAAGGCTGATTGAGCAAAATGATTTTTCGGATGAAATCTTTGCTGCTGCTAAAAAATTTGCCGCTGCTGACCTGATTGTGGTTGGCGCACCCTATTGGGATTTGTCGTTTCCGGCAGTGTTAAAAAACTATTTTGAATTGGTCAGCGCATGCGGGGTGACTTTCTGCTATGGTGCTGATGGTATACCTCAAGGTTTGTGCCTTGCTGAAAAACTGTATTATGTGACAACATCTGGGGGCTTTATCGGTGATTTTGATTTTGGTTCTGATTATGTAAAGGGTCTTTGTATGCTCTATGGCATTAAAGAGGTGGAAATTGTAAAAGCAGAAGGTCTGGATATTGAAGGGCTTGATGAAGAAGCAACCATCTTGCAGACAATCAATGCGCTGAACGAAAAAGCAGAAAGGATTTAAACGAGAGTTTAAATCCTTTCTGTTTTTGGGGCAATCGGAAAGCTGAGCCGGGTCTTAAATAAATCGCCATCGACGAACAAATCAAATGTCCCGCCACAGGCATGTGTAAAACTTTCGGCGATTGACAAGCCCAATCCTGAACCTTCCGATTCTCTGGCCTGGTCGCCGCGAGTAAAGCGCATCAGAATTTCTTCTGCCGTATAACTAATCTCCTTTGAGGAAGTGTTTTTCATGGTAATCACGGCATCCGCTTGATTAGTGACCAGTTCGATATAAACACGAGACTGGGACATGGCATATTTAAGGATATTATCAAGCAGATTTTGAAAAATTCGATACAGGTGATTGCCGTCACTTTCGATAAAAATAGATTCTTGAGGAATATCTATTTTGAAGACTAAATCTGACATGTTAATTTCATCCTCAAGACTGGCAATGGATTGTTCAAGCAATTTTTTCAGATCTAGAGTCTCTAAGTTTAAGTTAAGATTGCCCGAGCTGCTTTTGGATAAATCAAAAAGACTGGCAACGATGTTCTTCAGTTTGTCCGATTTATTTTCAAGAATTTCAAGATATTCTCTTGATGTGCCCACTATACTTGGATCTTTTGATAAAAGATTAATATAGGAAATAATTGAAGTCAGTGGGGTCTTCAGATCATGGGACATATTGGTGATTAACTCGATCTTCATCCGTTCACTCTTCATTCTTTCTTCGACAGCCGCTTCATAACTCTGGTCGATATTTTCAATGATTGCAGCATTGCCTTTAATCAACCAGTAAATCAACAGGGCTTCCAGTAAAATTGGCGCCAAAAACAGGATTGAACCAGCCATCAGAAAAATGGTAAAGAAAAAAACCATGGCGGCGCTTAATGAAATAAAAATAATCTCTCGATAACGTATCTGCTCGGTTGGTGGCGCTGATTGCATAACCTGAATATCACCAGTCTTTTCGATGATTTTTTTTGCAAAATCAGAGGCTGTCGTGGTGCTTTTTTTGACAAAACGATAGCAGAACATACTCGTTAAAAAGGTATGGCTTTTTAATTTTCGCATCATCGAAAGCAAAAAGATGCCTGTAAAGGTTGTCCAGCTCGCAGTGTTTAAGGCCAGCAAAAACAGCAGCACATAGTTGTCGCCGCTACCGTATGAATAATTAAAGAGACTTTCCAGCAAAATCAAAAAGAAAGTGGGACCGAGAATAATAAATAGAACCGTTACTTCTGACCAGAGTGAATCAATGGCATTTAAGGAAATTTCCGCGTTTTGGGGGCTTTTACCGGTGGCAAAACAAAGAAATACAAACAGTAATAAGATCATAAATAATAAAAGCATAAACAGGTTAAACTGCCCGACCAGAAAATCATGGGACTGCTGCCAGTCTTCCACATTGGACGTAAAATATTCCGGGCTGATGGTCAGATAAAAATGGCTGTCCGGGTTAGCTAAAAGATCTGCATTGGAAAAATAATACCAGTCGGCACTATTAATAGAAGAAGACAGCAAATGAAACTCTCCATCTTCATAAATAATGTTCACGGATTGATCATTGGGCGGAAAAGTCAGCGCCAGTTCCGGATTGCCGGATTCACTTGTCGCGGTTTTATAGTAATAAGAAACATAAGGACTAATCGTTGGCTGATCATTTAATATCTCATCGATCATGTCGATCATCTCGCTATCAAATGAAGCAGAACTAAAATAATTATCATTTAGAAGCGCCCCAGGCTCGTCAACGCTGATCAAAACAGAATAAGAATAGTTGACCAGTACCGTTGTCAACAGAACGATTAAAACAAAAATGATAAATCTAACCGCCTTCGATGTACTAAAACTTTTCAATTTTGTAGCCAATTCCCCATACCACCTTTAAATATTTTGGTTCTTTAGGATTGATTTCTATTTTCTCGCGAATTCGCCGGATGTGTACCATGACAGTGTTTTCAACCGAATGGGCAGTTTACTGCCAGACATTTTCATAGATTTTTTCGGCCGAAAAAACCATGCCGGGATAGGTCATCAGAAAATTGAGAATATTGAATTCTGTATGTGTCAGTTTTACCAGCTCACCGTCAACATAAAAACATTTTGTATCCTGATCCAGTGTCAGACCGCCCACCTGAAGAATCCCCTGCTTATTGTTGCGCCAGGCATCACCTAACTGCATATAGCGTCTGAGCTGGCTTTTCACTCGGGCCACCAGTTCCGGAGGGTTAAAGGGTTTGGTGATATAATCGTCGGCGCCGATAGAGAGGCCAAGGATTTTATCAGAATCTTCTGACTTTGCTGACAGTAAGATTACAGGAATATTTTTCGAGTCGCGGATTTTCATTAAAGTTGAAAGCCCGTCCAGTTTAGGCATCATAATATCCAAAATGATCAGTTGGAATGAATTTTGTTCGATTAAGGCAATGGCTTCAAGACCATTTAAAGCTATGGACACTGCATATCCTTCAAGTTCAAGCAGTTTTTTTATGGCCATGGCGATATCGCGGTCATCGTCAACGACAAGAATAGTGACTGTTTTCATACTGATTCCTTCCTAAAAAGCTAACTTTATAATAGCTGTAAAATCTTTCGGGGGCCTAGAGAAATTTCTTAAGAATTTCTTACAGATTCCATTTCAACACGAAGACTAATCATTAACTTGTTCCATTATCAGCCAGGACAGCAGTAAATAGAGCAGATCATCATCAGTATCAAAGTTGATAGTAAAGAGTTTTTTCATTCGTTCCAGCCGGGTTAAGAGGGAACTGCGGTGGATGTGCAGGGTTTTAGCGGTCAAAGAGGCGTTAAGTCGACACTGAAAATAAGCGGATAAGGTCTGATAGTACTCGGTATGCCTGGCAGCATCGTATTTTTGCAGAGCCAGCAGTTTGGAACTGCAGATTTGCTCTTTTTTAAAATCACCAGGGGCGCTTTTTAACATGTAATGTGTGGCAAGATCGTCAAAATAATGAATCCAGGCGGTTACAGCATGGGTTTGTCCAAAGTCAAGGGCAATTTGTGTTTGCGTGTAAGCGATTCTTAAATCATTAATGTCCGTAAAAGTACGGCTAAAACCGGCAATTAACAGGCTTTCTCGCAAAAAGAGAGGAAGCTGCTGATAGAAGTCATTTTTACGAGTGTTTTTATACAAGTCAAGGTTGATCAGAAGCAGTAGTCGGTCTTCGAAAAACAGAGAAATACATCCCGGCCACTGTGCTTCGAACTCTGAGCCTAAAAACTCGCGGTAAATGTTTTTAGTATAGGAAGCTTTGGATGCAAGCTGGATCAGTTGTAGCTGATCACGAGGGTACCAGCCGTTTTCAAGCGCGATCTGCTGCCAGGAATCAATTGGCTGCTTAATATTGCTTAACAGATTGACGAGGGGTTCCCGCATGCTGTTTAAAACAAATTGTCGGATATCTAAAGACTGATATTTCTCAAAAAGTTGTTGGCTGTAATGATATAAATGCTTAAGAATGCTCTTAATATAGGTCTTGATAGAATCGCTTCGATCGGTTTTCAAAATGATAATCAGGCGGCCGGCATAACCATCCTGATTAAAAAAATTCTGGCATAACATTTGGTCAGTCCCCTCCGGGGTGATGGATTCATAAAGAAAAATATCTTTTTTATCGTAAAGGACCTGAAATTTATGGTCAGAAATAAAATCATTAACGGCATCAAGGGGCATATTATAATGTTCGTCTACTACGGTCTCATCAAAGACTAGTTCGCAGGATTTTGAAAAAGCGGCATAATGAAATTTATGATCGACCAGTAGAATCCACTCATCGAGGATCAGATCACAAGCGTCGATCTGGTCTTGAAAACTGCCGTTTTCAAAAACTGATTTCTGCAGCAGGCTATCCCAGCGGTCAAAGAGATTGAAGATCTTTTGCAGAGCATTAAAAAGCATCTGAAAGGTGATGGCATCTTCGATTAGAATAATTGTTGCGTCAATGTGCAGGAGCTCGCTTTCAGGTGTCTGCAATAAGATAAGCAGTGATCCTGACAGCAAAGGGTTATTGGCAGTAAGGCTGTGGTTATAATCAACCAGTAGCGTTAAGTTTTCGCCAGACAGATCGGGCTCAAAAAAGACCGGACGGGAATAGCTTAAATTTCGGCTGCACTTCTTTAGATAGCACAGGGCAAACTCTTTTTCGAGCTGAAAGCAGATGATATCCTGGGGCAAATTCATAGCAATTACCTTTCTGAATTAGCGATAAGCGGTTTTAGTTTATTTTAGAGCAGTCATTATTTAATTGCAAGGGAAAACAAAAAAAGTCCTACAATATGTAGGACGAAGAAGGAAAAAGTTCTGTTATTGTGTCGTCTATACAATTCGTAAAATTATCATTATAATAAGAAAAAATCATTATAATAAGGATTGCGGAGGTATAATAATGCTTACACCACGAGAAAATTTTTTAATGGCGGCGGTTCAACATAAAAAACCGGAATGGGTGCCCAACGAAATGAGTGATGTGATTATGGTTGGAGGATCATTTGAAACCTTTGAGAATGGTCCCTTTGGCGGTGGCTTGGACGGTTTTGGCGTGACCTGGCATGCGACAGAATCAGCTGGCGGTCAACCGGTTCCCGGGGGAAAGCCGATTCTTGAAGATGTGACAGCCTGGGAAGACCTGGTAACTTTTCCTGATCTGGATGCTTTTGATTGGGAAGGCAGTGCGGCCATGCAGTTTGGCATGATGGGAGCAGATCGTGATCAGCGTGTTGTTGAATACAGCATTTGGAATGGCCAGTTTTTACGGTTAACGCATCTGATGGGTTTTGAAAATGCTCTTTGTGCGATGGTTGAGGAACCGGAAGCTTGTCAGGCACTATTTTCGGCGATTACGGACTATAAGATCAGATTGGTAGAAAGGGTAGCCCACTATTTCAAACCGGATATTATTACCAATTTTGATGATATTGCCACAGAAAAAAGTCTCTTTATGTCTCCGAACACCTATCGGGATCTGATTAAACCAGAGCATAAACGACTAAATGAGGCAATTAAAGCCCTGGATATCATTCCTTTTATTCATACCTGTGGCTGCTGTGAAGCAGTGATCCCCGATTATGTGGAAATTGGCACTGTGGCCTGGTCTTCCGCTCAGCCGATGAATGATATTGAAGGTATCCTGAAAAAATATGGGACGCAAATTTCCGTAGTTGGCGGCTATGATACAAACGGCCGACCGGGTCTGGAAGCAGCTGCCCAGGAAGAGATTGATGCAGAAGTTAAACGTTGCATGGAAAGCTATGGCCCGCTTGGTTCTTTTGTTTTTATGGGGTTTAGGCTGATGACTGGTGCCGGTCCGGAAAGCATGATGGAAGGGATTATTCCCATTAATGCAGCGGTGGAAAAGTACAAGCAGATTTAATTAAATGGTGAATTTTTATCGAATTGCAAAACAGCAAAATATCGAAAATTCATTATATAAAAGTCAAGTCCCAAATAGTGTGTAAATTATGATGATAAAATCTGATGATCATAATGTGTGTTTAATAAATACTTGACAGACTACACAGTTTTGCTATACTTGATTCAAATAAACTAATTGGATAAGTACTATTTATGTAAATAGCAAATATTGGTCTTGGAGGGGAAATATGTTTGTCGGAAGAAAACGGGAGTTAACCAAGCTTGAAGAAATGTATCATCATAATCAATTTGAATGTGCTGTTTTTTATGGTCGGCGGCGAGTGGGAAAAACAACCCTGATTGATCATTTCTGTCAGAAGAAAAAAGCTATCTTTTTTACTGCGGTAGAGGCAACAGCTAAAGACAATCTGGCGGCGATGTCCCGGGCAATTTTAAGTGTGACCTCGCCAGGCCTATCGCTTCCTGCTTTTGCATCCTATGAAGATCTTTTTGTATATCTGGATGGTGTGTGTAAAAAGGAGCGATTAATTCTGGTTATTGACGAGTTTCCTTATCTGGCTGAAAGTTATCCGGCTATTTCATCGATGTTGCAGGCTCATATTGATCATGTCTGGAAAAACAGCCCGCTGTTTCTGATTATTTGCGGATCATCGATGAGTTTTATGGAACATCAGGTGTTAGGATACAAAAGCCCTCTTTACGGCAGACGGACAGCTCAGTTTAAAGTTCATCCATTCACATTTTTCGAAGCAACTGAAATGCTTAGTGCTTTTAATCACGAAGATCAGGCCGTGCTCTATGGTGTGACAGGTGGTATTCCGGAATATCTTTCGCGGATTGATGCGCAAAAGAATCGTGATAATAATCTGATTGATTTATTTTTTGATGAAAGTGGCCGTCTCTTTGAAGAACCGGTTTACCTACTAAAGCAGGAACTGCGGGAACCGGCATCGTATCACTCAGTCATTTCTGCGATCGCTTCTGGTGCTAGTCGATTAAATGAAATCGCGACAAAAACAGGATTGGAATCGAGTGGATGCAGCAGTCTGCTTTCTTCGCTGATTGAACTGGGAATTGTTCGAAAAGAGATACCAGTGACTGAAGTTCGCAGTAAAAAAACGCTTTATCGTCTTGAAGACAGTATGTTTAGCTTTTGGTATCGTTTTGTTCGGCCTAATATCAGCGGAATCAGCCGGGGGATCGGGCCAGCGCTGTTTGAAAACCAGGTCAAACCACAAATTAATCATTTTATGGGTTATGTCTTTGAAGAAATGTGCAAGCAATACTTGTTTCTGCCAGAGGTTTACCAGAATGCTCCCTTTGCCTACAGTCAGATAGGTCGATGGTGGGGCAATAATCCTGTAGAAAAATGTCAGGAAGAAATTGATCTGATGGCTTTTCATGGGGATCAGGCCTTGTTTTGCGAATGTAAGTGGCAGAATGAGCTGGTAAAAATGGATGTGGTGACGGCTCTAAAACGCCGGGGTGAAATTTTTAATTATCTCAATAAATACTATATCATTTTTTCCCGCAGCGGCTTTTCCGAAAATGTTTTAAGGGAATGCCAGGAGGAAAATATTCAACTGATCGATTTTAAAACAATGATGAAACAATAGCCACTTATTTATTTCTGGCAGAAAAAAGCTTGTTTAAGAAGAAAAACTGTAGCTGCCTTTAAGGTGAGTACAGTTTTTGTGTTCTGTAACCGGGTTTATTTTCGCTCTGAAAGGTCTGATTCTTCAGATCTTTTTTTTTGCAGATGATTATTTTACCGTTTTACTAAAATGACAGGTTGATATTTTACCATTACATAAAATTGTGATCAAACCATAACATAAAAAAAGTATTTTTGTCATAAAATCATGCTGTTTGCTCCATATCAGCAACGTTTTCATTCGTATATAATATAGATATTACAAAAATGGGGTGGCCTTTTCCGATAAAATTGCTGAGTCGCTGTCTGCACTTTTAACGACCACTTTGCCTGAGCTTAATGCAACACTGGATGCTCTGGTCGCAGCCGGTCTGCGTTCTCAGGTCAAGGTTTTGGTTGGTGGGGCGCCTGTCACCAGTGAATATGCTGGACGAATCAAGGCCGATGCTTACGCTACCGATTTGTTTGGTGCCAACGAGGCAGTGAGTGATCTGGTCAACAATCGAATCGGCCTCTATGGGGTGTGAAAAAGTTCAACCTTTGACTAAAAGCAGTCCACCCAGGCAGAGTGAAATTCCCAAAAGCTGTTTAATCGAAATCTGTTCATGATATAGAAAGACACCTATAATGATTAGTAGGATAGCAACAGTGATATTGGCAATTAATGAACTGCTGCTAATTTTGAAACCACTGCGATATAGAAAAAGATAACCCAGTTCAATGCCGACTATGGCAAGTCCCAGCAGGTAACTGACTGGATTAAGGTTGGAAAAATCCTCGCTGAATTTGGGGCCGTTGAAAAAATAAAGGGTAAAGGTTGTCAGCATGGCGATGCCATAAGCAACGCCCATACTCAAATAGGCGTTTGCATTGGCTGGCGTGATTTTTACCAGGTTATGATACAAGACATTAGCCAGGATGATAATAAACATGGGCAGATATAGTTGTAATTCCATGATTAGATCCCTTCTGCTGACAGTACTTTTTCCATCCGAATATGGGGACAGCCTTCATCCAGATAAATACTGCCAAGTGCTTTATAGCCGCATTTTTTGTAGAAAGGTCGGGCTGTAATCTGGGCTGACAGAATAACTTTCTGGCCACCCTCTTGAGTGATTTCCTGCTCGGCTTTTTCAAGCATTATTTTGCCCAAGTGTTTGCCTCGGTAGGCAGATCTAACGGCCAGTCGTCCCAGGATAAAAACACCTTCAGAATCACCAGTGTAGTAACGACAGACGGCAACTGGTAGAGGGCCTTCATAATAGATTAAGTGACATGCGCGAGAATCAATCGTGTCAAATTCTTCTTCAAAACCCTGCTCCTGCACAAAGACTTCCTCGCGGATCGCTATTGCATCGGGATGCAGTTTGTGATACTTTTTAATCATTTTTATTTCCTCCAAAAAATAAAGCACCCGTAATTGAACCTTATAGTGTATTGCTACACCGTACCTGCGGCTCAATTAGGGATGCCTTTTTGCTTTCACCCGGTGATGAAAACAAGCACTCTTATTTTTATGCATTATAGCATGTGATATTTTTATTGTCAATTAATGCAGCAGCGAAATATCAGGAAGCTCGCCCTGTTTTGCATAAAATCCCATCCCGAATTTAAAATGTTCATCAAGCAAATCACCTACATAGTCAAAACCAATGGTGATAGGAAAGACCACAAAAGATCCACCGGGGGCTAAATCATTAACAACCCGCTGATACTCGGATTTAATCTGGGCTGATGTAACACCGGGGACTTCAAGCACGCCCTGGTTATCGAAGCCACCACAAAAAGTCAGGCGATCACCCAATTTTTGTTTTAATGCTACCAGATTTTTATTGCTGCCGCCCTGAAGGGTATCGATGGCATCTACACCAATTTCAGCTAAATCCTCGAGAATCGGTTCGATATAGCCACAGCTGTGGTGCTGGTATAAAACACCGGCTTCATGACAAGCATCAACCATTCTTTTGAGGTGTGGTTTGATTAACTGACGCCAGGTGTCTGGAGACATAAACATCCGATCCTTCGAACCATAGTCGTCATGGGCATTGATCACATCTACTTTATAGTATTGGGCAATTTTTTTAAAATAGGCAATTTTCCAGTCAGCGATGGCTTTAAAATATTCGTAGCATTCCTCAGGATCGGTAACCAGGGCCATTAAGGCGTTTTCAAAGCCCATCAGGGCGTGAAGCCGCTCGAAGGGGCCATTAATAACCATGCAAAGCACCAGTTTATCTTCATCATAAGCACTTTTTCCATCGGCCATGGGGACAATTCCGGCACCGGCAACCAGGGCCATAAAATCGGTGTGGACATCAAGATCAGCCTGCTTTTCCCAGTCGATGGCTTCCAGATCAGGGAATTTTACGTGATCCCGCCAATCGGCAATATCGTCAAATAAAATTTTTCCTGTTGTTGGCATTGGCGCCCTGGCATCAGCCACATAAGTCCATTCCACCCCGAAATCGTCAAGTCCAACCTGATTACCACAATAGCGTTCCATGGTGGGATTTGCCTGAATCATGCTAATATCGGTGAAAAGGGTGGGGATATAGGCCGGGACACCATGTTTGTAAGCGATTAACGCATTTTCTCTGGGTGTTAATTGTCGTTCTTCCATTAATACAACCTCCTGATAAATTATATTAGGTAGATTGTATGACGATAAAAAGGTTTTGTAAAATGCTCTTTTTTTACGCGATCATGCTTTTTGAGCATAATAGTCTTTAAGTAAAGTCAGAGCAAAATTATGATTGTCGTTACTATAGGCCAGCTCAATATTGTTGACTTCGCGCATATCTTTAAAGGGAAAAAGTTTGACAGCTTCAGATCGTCGTAAGTCCATATCCACATTTAAAACAGCGCATCTAAGTCCAGATTCAACCCACAAGACAACATCGGCCATGGAATCTAGAAAGTGCAGCTTGGGATAAAAACTGGCGTATTTTTGAAAAGAATCGATAATTAGATCAACACCGCTGGGACACTCCCTTTTTTTAACGATGGCCAGGGGAATATCGCGAAAGTCGGAAAAAGTGAGGGTTTCCTTTTGGGCTAGGGGATGCTTGATGGGGACGACAAAGGCCGGGCAGGATTGTTTCAGAAATAATCTCGATAAATCCGGCATTTCACTTAGATGAAAGGCGAAGGTGATGGAGGCATCCAGTTTATTTTGATTAAGCTTATCAAGCAAGGCGAAAAAACTTTCTCTTTTGAGAATAATTTCGATATTGGGATGGTTGGTTTCAAAATAGCTGATCAGGTCGGGAATTAAAGAGCTGACATCAAGGCCATCGAGAATACCAATGTTTAATGTTCCATCAATGCACTGGCTGGCCAGCGAGGCTTTTTCTACCGCCGTATCGTAATCAGTGATAATTTTTGAAAACTCTTGAAATAAAACGGTGCCGGCTGGAGTTAGCGTCAGCCCTTTGTTGCTTCTGATAAACAAAAGAACATTGAGTTCGGATTCGATTTTAATCAGTTGGCGCCCCAGGGTGGGTTGCGTAATAAAGAGGTTTTGAGCAGCTTTTGTCAGATTAAGACACTTTGCAGTTTCCAGAAAATAGCGGATCTGAGAAATGTTCATGGTTAGCTCCCTTCGTAATTCAGTTAAGTGTTTATAATTTTTTTTGAGTCATCAAATTCAATCCATTCTGTTGTCCAATAGGTGTTGACTGACCGATAATCATATTCTTTAGCGATTTTTAATATGGTTTTCTCCTCATTTTGAAAGTCCTCCCGGTTTAGATAAAAGAGGCGATAAAACAAGCGGATATGCTGATTTCTCAGAAAATCCTGAGAGAAAGTCAGTTCTTCTTTGGAAACTCGAACATTGATATTCATAATTGCTTCAAAAAGGGTGTAAACAGTATAGTGTAGTTCCTTTTTAGTGAATTTTTCATGTGAGTAGCTATCGACAATCTGCTGACAGAAAGGCGTCAGGTTTCTGACAAAAATGCCGCCAATAACATCTTCTTTTAGGGCTTCTTCATATAGGTCTGAAAAGCGTTTATTGTAGGAAAGGGTATATTGAAAAATAATGATGCCTGATAGCATGGCTTCGACCGGATGATCTAGACCGGGAATGATGCTATTGAGGGGGAAATACATACTGTCTAAAAAATCATCGAACAAAGACACCAGGATTTCTCGTTTATTTTTAAAATAATTAAAGAGATTGACGTTGGTCATATTAACTTCAGCAGCAATGGCGCGAATTGACGTGTTGTTAAAGCCGCGCTGGTAAAAGTTTTTTCGGGCTGAATTTAAAATGAGCGATCGGTTGGGATTGTTTTTCATGGTCGTTCCTCCAAATGGGCTTTTACTGCTTAATATTATAACGATTAAAGAAAGAAATGTCCAAAGATAAAGCCAATTAAATTAGCACGCTAATAAAAGTATTGACAAAATATTAGCGTGGTAATATAATGACGTCAACTACAAAGGTATTTTATTTAAGAAACGAATTGGTGCGCACCGGAAATTCTTAAATTTAATTTCTGTAGTTGAGTCGGCTGAGTAATGAAAAATAAAGGATGGAGAAAATGATGGACAATTTATATCAGCAACGGTTAAACCGTTTTTTGACAACTGCAGCGCATCAGGAACCAGATTGTGTTCCCTTCCTGCATGTCGCAGAAACATGGAATCTTAGTTATGCCGGGGTTAAAGCGATCGATGTTGAAAACGATAAACATAAGGAATTTGAAGCTTTTGCCAAACCTTATGAAGTCTTTGATTTTGACGGCATATCCATGCCCTGTTTATCGCGGGATGTCAATATGTATGGCGCACTGGGAGGTGGCGCCTACTTTTATTCCAGTGACGGCGTAACCATTCAGCATCAGGAATATGTTTTTATGAAAGATGATGAATATCCAAAACTGATTGAAAACCCGATAAAATTTGCCATAAATGAAATTTTCCCACGAAAATTTCCGGAATTAAATAAACCCTATCCGGCAAATAAGGAAGCCTTGAAAAAAGCTCTGAATTTTTACAATAGCTATATCCAAAAGATGGTTAAAGCTGGAGAATTTCATGCTTCAAAACAGATGCCATGCCTAATGGGTGGGATTGGCCAGGCTCCTTTTGATATTATTATGGACTATTTTCGTGGTTTTAAAGGAATCATGACGGATATGAGAAGACACAAGCAGGAAGTTAAAGAGGCCTGTGAGGCCCTGGTTCCGATTATTATGGCCAGTATTCTTCAGGGCAGAGAAAAACTTGATGCTTATCCCTATGTTTTCTTCCCCCTGCATGCCCCCACGTTTTTAAATGCTAAACAGTTTGAAACCCTTTATTGGCCAACCTTTAGGGAAATACTTTATCAGGTTAAGGAGTTGGGTGGTAAGGCAATGATTGCACTGGAAGGCGACTGGTCGCATTTGTATACATTTGTAAACGATTTTCCGGAGGAATTTGCAACGGTCTTTATTGAAAAAGACGATATCATAAAAGCAAAAAAAGAAATTGGGGACCGGGTAACTTTGGCTGGTGGAATTGAACTGGGCATGCTGAGGAGCTCTTCGAAAGAGGTTTGCGTTGATCATACTAAAAAGATTATTGATCACTGTGCGCCGGGCGGCGGATTTATTTTTACAACAGATAAGTCGTTGCTGGCACCAGGAGATGTAAAGATCGAGAATTATCTGGCCGTTAATCAGGCGGTTCATAAATACGGGAAGTATTAAGGAGGTCCGACAATGGATGAAAACAAAGAAAGATCAATTGAAGAGTTGTTTGAAGAATTAAAAGATGAACTGGTTTTCTTACCGGAGATTGATGCCGTTAGAGCGGGGTATTTGTTCGGATTTAAATACACATTAATTCAATAGAAAAAGTAAAAAATCACTATTCTAGAATAAATAATGGAGGAATTGTAGAAATGAAAGAAAGTATAAAAAATGGTATAATTGGCAGTTTGATTGGTCTGGTTATGAGTTTTGTGATCAACTATTTTTTGCTGCCATTACCGGAAACAGTTTTTGCAAATGCTTTGGGGAATGGTATTAGTGGTTTGATTAGTGGATTTATGGGTGGATTTATGGGCTTGCTATTCTATCTGAAAAAAGTGCAAGGTTAAAAATTGGAATTTATCATTAAGAAACGAGGAGAAAAATGCTTGATTTAAAATTATTAACTGAAAAACTGGGAGAACTGGAAGAAGACGATGTGCTGGATATGCTAAAAGAATTTGTGGCAACCAATCCATCGGAAGCAGAGGCTTTGGAAGCTGTAGCTGCCTGTCAGGCTGGAATGGCAACCGTCGGAGAATTATTTGAAAACGGCGATTATTTTGTTGGCGATCTGATTTTTGCCGGGGAACTTTTAACCGAAGCCATTAATGTTTTAAAACCGGCTCTAGGTGGTAGCGGTTCAGCTAATACAGGAACCATTTTACTGGGAACAGTGCATGGCGACCTGCATGATATTGGCAAGAATATCTTTAAAAGCATGTCAGAAGCAGCTGGCTTTAAAGTCGTCGACATTGGTATTGATGTAGAGGTGGATACCTTTGTAGAAAAAGCTAAAGAAGTCAATCCGCAAATTATTGGTATGAGCGGGGTACTGACCCTGGCTATCGATTCGATGAAAGATACTGTGGACGCTTTAAAAGCGGCGGGCGTTTCTGCTAAAATCATTATCGGCGGCAATCCGGTTACTAAAGAAGCCAGCGAATTTGTGGGATCAGATGCCTTTACCACCAATGCGGCTGAAGGTGTTAAAATCTGCCAGGCCTGGGTGTAGGTGGTTTAATGATTATAATTGGAGAAAAAATCAACGGCACCATCCCAGTGGTCAAAGAAGCGATTGAAAAACGGGATGCGGATTTTATCGCTGATCGGGCAGTTAAGCAGGCTGAGGCAGGTGCCCATTTTATTGATGTCTGTGCCAGTACCGCCCCGGAAGCAGAAGTAGAAACCCTAAAATGGCTGATCGAAGTGGTACAGGATGCCACTGATACGCCACTGTGTATTGATAGTCCTAATCCCCGAGCCATTGAAGCGGTTTTTAAATATGCCAATAAGCCGGGGCTTTTAAATTCCATCTCGGAAGAAGGGGATAAATGCGAGGTACTCCTGCCGCTGATGCAGGGGAATAACTGGGAGGTAGTCGGTCTGACTTGTGATAATAAGGGGGTTCCGGATAACCTGGTAACAAAACTTAATATTACTCGCAGCATGGTGGAAAAGGCGGATAAGCTGGGGATCACCCCGGACCGTATTCATATCGATCCCTGCGTAATGGCGCTGTCAACACAAAATGCGGCCATGCTAGATTTTGCCGCCGAAATCCGGGCCATCAAAACAATGTATCCAACCATTCACGTGACTGGTGCTATTAGTAATATTTCCTTTGGATTACCGGTCAGAGCCCTCTTAAATAAAACCGCCATGGCTTTTGCTATCGAAGCGGGTATGGATTCAGCGGTGATGGACCCCATGAACCGGGCCATGATGGAAACCATTCTGGCGACCTATGCTTTGTTGGGTCAGGATAGGCATTGCCGCAAATACAGCAAAGCTTATCGAGCGGGTACAATTGGACCAGTTGCCAAATAAAAAAGGTGAATTGCTGATAACAAAATAATTGAACAGATACAAAGCAGAAGTTGCCCTAGTAGAAGTTCACATTAATTTTAGAGGTATCTGATAAAAATTATCAGGCACCTCTTTTGTTTTTTAAATAATTAAATTGTGTACTGTTTTGATTCTTCATCAATTGCGATAAGATTAGACTTTTCATAAAGGTTATGGTCCTGTAACTGTTTCTTATAGTTCCAACACTTAATTAAAAGCATTAGCATAGTTTATCAGGGTATCATTCTAGCACATAATTGTACTTATGTGGATGTACTAAATTAAGCAAAGTATAGCGATGAAAATTCGACAGAAAACTTGCTTTTAAATAAAAAAGTTGTTAAAGTATTCAACATATAAAAAGAATTTGAAGGTGAAAAAGATGGTTAACGTAATTGTTCTTGGTTTGGTCAGTTTCTTTACTGATTTGTCCAGCGAGATGGTTTATCCGCTGATTCCACTATACCTGACCTCGGTTTTGGGGGCGACCCCAGTTATTGTTGGGATCATCGAAGGGATTGCGGAAAGTTTAGCCAGTCTGCTTAAAGTTTATAGTGGCTATATCAGTGATCGATCGCAGAAAAAAAAGACTATTGCTTTTGCTGGATACGCAACCGGTCTGGTTTATAAGCTGGCATTAATACTGGCTGGTTCGTGGACCGGGGTTTTATTTGCCAGAGTGATTGACCGCTTTGGGAAAGGCATTCGAACGGCGCCAAGGGATGTTATGGTAGCGGAATGCGCCAATGAAAAAAATCGCGGATTAACCTTTGGGATTCATAAAATGCTGGATATGGCTGGGTCAGCTCTGGGTATTTTACTGGCCTATATTTTATTGAGATATTATGGTGATTCTTCATATTTGACTGTTTTTTATGTATCAAT
This sequence comes from Eubacteriaceae bacterium, assembly GCA_030156895.1. Lineage (GTDB taxonomy): Bacteria > Bacillota > Clostridia > Eubacteriales > Eubacteriaceae > Acetobacterium. Next base: position 17,575 of record JASGLP010000001.1, read on the forward strand.
TATCCCGATGTTATGCGCTTTGGCCATGTTTGCTTTCATCAGGCAAAAGAAAGAGGTTATAATTTCCGGACAGCGTGAGCCTTTCTGGAAAAATATTCGCGGCCTGAATAATCAGTTGAAACTATATTTGATTGTCGCATTTTTGTTCACATTGGGAAATTCATCAAACGCATTTTTACTGTTAAAGGCGACGGCGACAGGGATCTCAAACCAAAATGTACTGCTATTGTATTTTATTTATAATGGTGTTGCTTCTATCTTTGCGATTCCATTTGGTCGACTATCAGATAAAATTGGCCGAAAACATCTTTTGGTTTTAGGATATTCAGTTTTTACTATGACTTACCTTATTTTTGCCTTTTCCAGTAATTCGCTGATGATCGTTTTAGGATTTGTTATTTACGGCTTGTATACCGCCCTGATCAGTGGGGCAGAAAAAGCTTTTATTGCAGAAATTGCGCCGCAAACGCTAAAAGGTACAATGCTGGGACTTCATGCAACTCTGGTCGGGATTTCCTTACTGCCGGCTAGTATATTCGCCGGTTTGTTGTGGAAAAATGTCGGCAGTTTTGCGCCCTTCTTGTTCGGAGCGATTTTATCACTGGCGGCGACGATTGTATTGCAGGTTGGGATGGTCAATAAGAGAGATGAAAAGTAGATATTGAGTAAATTCAGGAAGACACCTTCTACATCATCAGTTGCAAGAGTTACTATGGAGACAGATAGACGGCAGGGATAAAAATATTTTATATAAAAAAGAAACCGGGTGGTGGCTAGTCAGTTGTGATTAGTTGCACCCTGTTTTTTTATATAAATAAAAGGATAATTCGTAAAAATGCGAAAAAAATAAATAAAAGCTATTGACAAAACGCTTACAAAAGACTATGATCTATCCATACATACTTGTACGTATAGGTTGTAAGGAGGTGAGTATGATAGAACTCAAACTAGTATTGTTTACCGGTTTTCTGGGTTCCGGAAAAACATCCCTGCTGCTTGCGGGAGCCAAATATCTGTCAGAAAGAGGGATTAAGTCGGCGATTATCGTCAATGAAGTTGGCGAGATTGGGATTGATAATCTGCAGATGAAAAAATTTGGTTATCAGGTCTGGGAATTGTTTGGCGGTTGTATCTGCTGTACTCTGGCGGCCAGTTTGGAAGAAACCATCGCATCGTTGAAAGATAATTATGAAGTTGAGATTATTCTGATGGAACCTTCCGGAGCTGCTGATCCTGGTGCTTTGTACGATCCGTTAAAAAAGAATGGATTTACGAAAAACAAGCTAAAAAATCTTTTTATTTTGGATCCGACCCGGATCGAAATGTTTGAAGCAGTTCTGGAGCCCTATCTGGCCGCGGCCATTCCTTTGGCTGATGAGGTCGTCATCAATAAGATTGATGTAGCGACAGAGACAGAAATAGAAATGGCAGAAGCAGTGATTAAAAATTATAAACCTGAGCTTGCCGGTCTGAAGATCAATGTGAATGAGATAAAAATGGATCAGCTGCAGGAATTGCTAAAATTCAAGTGAAAGGGAGCCGGAAATGTATCAGGATATATTTGAAGCACTGGCGGTACAAACCAGATTAAGTGCTCGAGAACAAACTGCAAGTGTCAAATGGCAGGAAATCGGCTGCTTTTTTATGAAAAATTATCTGGAGCAGCTGGGAAAAATAAAAGAAGCAGTCATTGGTCATATCAAAGCAATCATTGAGCTGGAAGATAATAATTTTATAAAATTCAGCAGTGTGAGTGTGAATCAAAAGGTTAATGCTATGATTAGTGGGCAGCCCGACAGCTGTCGAGAAGTAGATCTGACCTTTAATGCGATTGTTGCAAAGGTGACTGAGCCTGATAATTTAAAGTGTTTTCATCTGGCGCTGGAACGAACGTGCAGCGTTTATGAGTTAGTAACCGACTATCGGGAAAAGGGTAGCTCTGAAGGCCATGGACACAATCATGATGAGACATGTCCAGGATGTCATGAGGGCCATCATCATGAGGATTGAAAGACCGAAACTAAGAGGTCTGAAAGATTAAAGGTAATTATCGATTCAGTTCGACTTACAGTGATTCGTGAAAAGTAATTGATTTGCGGGTCGATTAGCTAAGGATTTGGAGGTAGACTATGCTAAAAACATAAAAGAGATCTCTGGTATTGTTTGTACAGGCGTTGCGGGCCATGATGTACAAAACGGATTAGGGAGATCTCATCAAAATTTTATCACAGTTTTCTAAAAATGATAAGAAAAATTTTAATAAGCTGATTTTTTGATAATTCAGGTGATGATCCTCCTAAAAGATTCAATAAAAAATGGAGGAATAAGAAATGGTCAAACTGGGTGAAATGCTGGCGAATCTGGAAATGGATGAGCTGATGGAAGCAGTACAGAAGGAATTGGATCAGGGAACCGATCCAGTTGAGATTCTAAAAGACTGCGAAGCTGGAATGGTAGCAGTTGGCGAAAAATTTAGTGCCGGCGACTATTTTGTATCGGATTTGATGATGTCCGGGGAGATGTTCAAAGAAGTTGGTGAAATGCTGGAACCTCATCTTGCCGGCAAGACTGGAGAATCTCTGGGCAAGGTTGTGCTGGGAACAGTTGAAGGCGATATTCATGATATCGGTAAAGATTTAGTTTATATCATGTTGAAATCCGGCGGTTTTGATGTCATTGATGTGGGTGTTGATGCCAAACCGGAAGCTTTTGTCGATGCCCTAAAGGAATCCGGCGCACCTGTTCTGGCGCTGTCCTGTCTTTTGACCACCTGCTATGATTCCATCCTCAATACCGTTAAAGCGGTGGAAGCAGCCGGACTGCGTGATCAGGTAAAAATCATAATTGGCGGCGGCCCGACAGATGAATCAGTGGTTACTTATACGGGTGCCGATGCAGTTGGGGATGATGCTCAGTCGGCCGTAAGAATCTGTAAGGAGATGATGTGAAATGGCTAATCAATTGTACCAGGATAGAGCTCAGAAAATAAAGGATACGATTAATTTTGAAAATAAAAGTGTAACTACCTGCTATATGGGTCAGGCTGCACCTGCAGCCCATATGGGCGTTAAGATGAAGGATTTTGCGATGAATCCGGTTATAAACGTGAAAACGACTTTAGACTATATAAAAGAAATCGATGCAATCACTTCAGTTGACTGTTTGAATATGTCTGTTAATGGAATGCGATCAGATCATGGTTTACCGATGGCCTGGCTTTCGAAAATAAAAATGCCAGGTCGTGAATTGCCGGATGATTCGTTGTGGCAGGTAGAGGAAACAGGTGTACTGAATCAGGAAGATTATGACATTATTATCGAACAGGGCTATGATGTAGTCTTTAATCGGGTACTTCCACAATTGTTGGATCTTAATGAGCTTCAGGAAAGCGTAGATTACCAACAGCAAAATGGTCAGAAAAATGCCCAGTTATTTGTAGATGCTAATCTACCGGCAGTAAACAGTGGTTTTGCCAGTCCGCCCTTTGAAGTTCTTTGTGGTGGTCGCTCAATGTCAAAATTTTTTATGGATTGTTATAAGATCCCCGACAAGATAGAAAAAGCCATCGAGGTGATGTTGCCTGGATCTGTACAGGGGATGCTTGGCAGTGTTAATACTAATATCGGGAATGGTTCCTGGGTCGGCGGTTGGCGTGGGGCCAGTGCCTTGGTGTCACCCAAAATTTGGAATCGTTTGGTTTGGCCGGGAATGAAAGCCTTAGCGCAGGCACTAATTGACAATGACCATATAGCAACTTTCCATCTGGATCAGAATTGGGATCGCGACATTGAACGTTTTTTGGAAATGCCAGCGCAAAAATCAATTATCAATACTGATGGGATGACAGATTTGCGAAAAGCCAGAAAAATTTTAGGTGAGCATACCGCGATAATGGGTGATGTTCCGGCTCCACTGTTGGCTACAGGGACAACGCAGGAGGTTAAAGATTATGTCAATTGTCTTATTGATGACATCGGACCAAAAGGCCTGTTTATAGCTCCGGGCTGTGATGCTCCAGCTAATTCCAAATTTGAAAACATGGTAGCAATGTTCGAAGCAGCAAATAACTGGAAATAGGTAGGACTAAAATGATATTTATCGGAGAAAAAATTAACGGCACTCGCAAAGCTGTTCAGGAAGCAATTATTAACCGGGATGCCGAATTGATTAAAAAAACGGCTCTGGATCAGGCCAATGCCGGGGCTGATTATCTGGATGTCAATGCCGGAACCGATCCTTCCCGGGAAAAAGACGATATGCTCTGGTTGCTTGAGGTGATTCAGGACGCGACGGATGTGCCCATTTGTATAGACAGTTCAACGCCGGAAGTGATTGAAGCGGCCATTCATGCAGTTAAAAGGACACCAATGATCAATTCCATTAATGGTGATCCGTTTCGTTTAGATAGCTTCATTCCTTTGATCAAAGAACAAAACTGCAAAGTCATTGCCCTGGCTTTGGATGAATCTCAGTCTGGAATGCCCAAAAGTGTCACTGAGCGGATGGCAATTCTTGAAAAAATCTTTGCTGCTACCCGGGCAGCCGGAATCGACGACGATGACGTTTTTGTAGATCCCCTGATCATGGCAGTAGCAACGGACCAGAAAGCGGGGCAGGTGGCTTTTGAATCAATCAAGACCATTCGCCTAATTTACCCACAAGCCCATATCACCGGCGGCCTGAGTAACATTTCTTTTGGTCTGCCCAATCGAGCGTTGGTTAACAGAACCTTTCTGACTTTAGCTGTGGAAGCGGGAATGGATTCGGCGGTGGTCAATCCGGACAATGTTGCCTTGATTGAATCACTCAAAGCGACGGAATTGCTTTTGGGCAGAGATCGTTTCTGTCGTAAGTATACAACAGCGGCAAAGGATAATTTCAGTAAAAAATAAACATAGTTGACCCGATTTTTGTTTTCAGAAAAAGGGTCAGCTTTCTTTTGCTACATGGAAATATTGATGACCGATCGTCATAAAACGGTTTATTAGAGTTTATGATTGCTCATAATAGCAAGCGGTTAAAATAAATTTGACAACCAGAATTATTACATTGGATAAGAATACAAAGGAGTTTGTCATGAAAGGTTACTTTGAAAATAAAAATTTCACAGAGATAGCAGAATTAGCTGATCTTAGTCAGATCAAGATTACTAAAGAAGTTCGGGATCGTTGTGCTGATAATTATTGTGGTTTTTATGGCAAAAACTATATGTGTCCGCCAAATGTTGGTGATCTTGATCATTATCGGCAACTGATCAGATCTTATCAGAAAGGTCTGGTCTTTTCAAAAGCCTATCCGATCAAAAATCGCTATGATTATCAGACTATGGTTGAAGCGGGGCTGGCTTTTCGGGAAGAAATTCAGCAATTGAATCGCCAAGCTAAAGCCGATCAGAAGAACTGTCTATTTTTCTCGGCTGGTACTTGTGGTATTTGTGAAACTTGTGCCATCTTGACAGATGAGGTTTGCCGCTTTCCGGAAGATGCCATTCCCTCGCTGGAAGCGGCTGGGATTGATGTGGTGCAACTGGCTCGTGATCTGGAAATGAAATATAATAACGGTGCTGATAAAGTGACTTATTTTGGTCTGGTTCTCTATTAACGAAGGCTGATTCATTGTGCTATAATGGAACCATAAGGTAAGTGATTGAGGGGGAGATATGAAGGATACACTGATTGAACTGATTGCTGACTTGAAACTGGAAGAAGCTGAAGCCCTGGCCGATGACTTGATTAAAGAGGGGATAAAAACCCGAGATCTTTATGAGCAGGTGATGACAGGATTGGCAGAAATTGGAAAAAAATATGAAGATGGTGAATGCTTTATTGCTGATTTAATTGTCTCGGGGATGATTGCCAAAAATATTTTTGCTGCTGCAAATCTTGATCAGGCCGAAAAAGTGGGCGTAAGTCACTTGGGGAAAGTGCTCTTCGGGACGATTTATGATGATATTCATGATATCGGTAAAGACCTGATGATTGATGCGCTAAGAAATAAAGAAATTGAAGTTGTAGATCTGGGAGTGGATGTCAAGGTTGAAACCTTTATTGACGCAGTCAAAAGAGAAAACCCTGATATTATTGCAGTCAGCTGTGTCATGACCAATTCGATTCCTTACCTGCAGGAACTGGGCAAGACGCTTAAAAAGGAAAAGCTGCTTGCTGATCGCCGTCTGATTTTGGGTGGCGCAGTTGTGACTCAGGATTATGTAAGGATTCCCGAAATTGATTTTATGACTAACAATTTTTATGAGGGTATTCGCTATATTGATGGGTACCTGAAGCAGAAAAGAGAGCAGGAAGCGAATGAGTGATGTTTTATATTTAGCCATCGTAGCCAGCCTCAAAGAAAAAATTCTTAAAAGTCAGCTAAAACCAGGTGACATGCTTAATTCTGAAGCTGCCTTGATGCAGGAATACTCAGCAAGTCGGATGACCATCAGAAAGAGTCTGTCGCTACTCTCCAATGAGGGTTATATTTATTCGGTTCCGGGCAAGGGCAATTTTGTTTGTAAACCGGAAGTAGATATTTTTCAGTTTAAGTTTAATAAGTATGATGGCCTTAATATTCAGATTGATCAGGTCAAACTATTATCAGTAAAAGTAATTTTTCCTGACAAACAGATTGATCGGATTCTAAATCTTGAGCAAAACCAGAAGGTTGTGGAAGTAAAACGGCTGCTCTTTTGTGATGATAAAGTCATTGCCATGGAAATCATTTATCTACCCTATGTCCACCATCAGCCAGTCATTGAAGATATGCTGAAATTTGCTAACTATCTAAAGCCGCTGGAAGAAAAATTGGCATTTGTCCTGGATAAAAGCCTAAGTATCACGGCTAACACGCCATCGGAAGAGGTCGGCAAAATGCTCGGTTTGTCGGACTGCGAACCAGTGTTTGAAATCGCCGAACTGATTCGCGATGAAGCGGCAGATAAGATTATCCAGTATGCCTGGTTTTATGTCAGTACCCGATACCTTACTCTGAAAGCAGAAACACCTAAAGATAGTGAGGATAAACGGATTTTTTAAAAATATCTGATGTATCGCTGACAAAAAGATAATGTCGAATTTTGTTTTTGCTACTTGGTAATATGAACTGCTAGTTTTCATTTATGGCTGGATTATACTGGGTAGCATAAATTTTTTTTTGAAATTGAGACAAAGCCATTTATTTCTTTAAGGGTATTTTTTTTGTGCCATGCAATACCGTATGAAATTGAATCTTCAATTGACATAGGAATAATTGCAAGGTCAGGGTCCGCCGGGCATACAAAATCTGGCATAACGGCAATACCCAGGTTTCCTTTAATCATAGTATGGGTAATTAATGGATGATCAGAAAAAAAGATTGGAGCCCTAGGACAATAAAATTGAATATTTTTTTGAACTCTGGCCATCTCAGTTGGACATTTTTGGGGGTCAAGTAGAATAAGTGAAGCTTCATTCAAATCAGTTAATTCAATACTGCATTTTTTTGCCAAAGGATGATCATTAAGCATAACGCAGACAAATTTACTGACAAATAATTCGCTAAAACTAATTTCTGAAAGATCTTCAACGCTTTCTTTTACAGCAAAAATCAGATCAAAATCATGACTACTAAAGAGATTTATTTTCTCTCTGAAATCTGCAATTTTTAGATAGATATGAACATGAGGGTATTTATCATTGAATATTTTGAGGATTTCAGGTAGCTGCTTAACCTCGATGTTTCCTTCGTAACCGATCGATAAGTTAGATTCATAAATGTGAGAAAAATGCTTAGCTTTGACGATAGCAATGTTTGTTCTTGTAAGAATTTCTTTCATATCATTATAAAAAGATAAACCAGCAGGTGTTAGTTGGACTTTTCTTTTCGTTCGAATAAGAAGTTTTATGTCAAGTTCGTCTTCGAGGGTGTTGATTTGGTGAGTGACGGTGGGTTGGGTAATAAAAAGATTCTCAGCTGTTCTTGAAAAATTTAGAGTCTCTGCCAAATTAACAAAGCATTCAATTTGTTTTATATGCATTTTTGATTCCTCCAGACTAATAGAAGTCTTTTATAAATGATAACATATTTCGATTTCCTTTCCAATTTCAAAGATGTTATCTTATTAACAACAAAGTCGTTATGAGATTGTGATGATTTTTCAAATTATTTATGAGGAAAAGTAACGGCAATAATAATTGGAGGTAAAAATGCGTTATATTGTAACTGGAGCAGATGGTCAATTAGGTGGACGGGTGGCAAGTAATATGTTGAAAGAAGTCTCAGGTGATCAATTGATCTTCACCTGCCCAGATTTGAATCGGTTACGGCCGGAACGTTTAAAAATTTGGGAGGAAGCGGGAGTAACAATCCGAGAAGCAAACTATGATAATAAAGAATTGATGATTGAAGCTTTTAAAGGGGGAGATCGCATTTATTTTGTATCAGGTGTTGTTATTGGTCCGGAACGTGTTCAGCAACATAAAAATGTGATTGATGCAGCAATGGTAGCAGGTGTGAAACACATCACGTACACATCATTTTTTGGTGCTGATAGACCTGAGTACAAGCAATATGTGTTACCTGATCATACAGTAACTGAAGAATATTTGAGGCAGGCAGGTGTTGACTACAACATTATGAGAAATAACCTCTATTTAGAAAACTATCTTTTAAACTCTGTTATGATGGCTAATCTGGATAATAATCGTTGGGTAACAACTGCAGGTGATGGTAAGGCGACTTTCATTGCAAAAGATGATAGTGGTAGAGTTGCAACCGCTTTGCTGTTGGGAAAAGGAGAAAATAATAAAGATTACGACGTGACGGGACAGTTGATCAGTGAACATGAAATTTGTGATATGATTAATGAAATTTCTGGCATGAATTACGAATATATTACCATGAATGAAGAAGAGTATTATGACTATCTGGATTCAATTTATATACCGCGGACTTCACATGGCAATTACTCAAAATCGCCAGTTCCATGGTGTGCAAATGATATGGTCACAAATGAATCTGAAATTCGTGACGGTTTGATGTCGATCGAAACAGATACGGTTGAAACACTAACAGGAAGAAAACCAATTGACCCCAAAGATCTATTAGAAAAATATAGTTTTGTCTGGAAAGAAAATATCACATCCTATTGGAAACTGGGAAAAGTACAATAAAATGGAAGGTGAAAAATGATTGATCAAAAATTCACTGGGCTCGTTGCAGGTTTCTTTTTTTCGTTGATTATTTCAATGTTCTTGTCAATCATTATGATTTATGTCAATACTGGTGATTTGCAATTAATGCCAATAATCGTCACCTTTTTCGAATCTTTCATAATTAGTTATGTGGTATCGATGATTATTCCTGTAAGTAAAATTGGAGCAAATTTTGCAAAGTATTTTGGGGCAGAAGAAAATACGCTTAAAAGTAATCTGTTGTCAAACTTGCCAACTACAGCGATTCTAGTTCTGATTTTATCAGTTACTTTAACAGCGCTAAATATTGGTTTCAACGAAAACTTTATAGTGGCATGGGCCAGTAGTATCCCGATTTCAGGGATTGCAGTTTATATTGTTTTTGTTGCCATCACTCCATTCATCGGTAAACTGACATTGGCATGCATTAAAAAATAATCAATCAAACGAAAAGTCAGGTAAAATACATTTATCTGATTTTTCGTTTTTTTTGAAAGGAATTAAATTGAAATGCTTATTGCGTTAAGAATATTAAAGGAAAATAATAACCATTTCATACAATGATTTTGATGAGAGAGAAGGTTTATTGTTTATCAATTTCATAAAATTCATAACTAAGCATTAGGTAGAGACATACTTTCCAGTCGTCTAAATCTACATGGGTCAATTTTGAAATTTGCTCCATTCGACTTAAAAAAGAGCTGCGGGCAATAAAAAGGGCTTTTGCTGAGGCAGTGGCATTAAATTGATTCTTAATATACACAAATAAAGTCTCATAAAGACTCGTATTGTTTTTTTTGTCATATTCTCTCAGTTTTAACAGTATGGGGCTACAGATTTGTTCCGGTGAAAAATCTCCTTTGGCAGACTCCAGAAGAAAATCATAGGTATAGTGATCAAAACGGTAAATCCAGGAACTGGGATCTCTTTTCTTACCTGCTTCAAAGGCAATTTTAGTTTGTTGGAAAGCTTTAAAAATGTTGGGCATTGTGAAAAACCGCCGGCTAATGGAAGCAGTCAGCATGCTGTCGCGAATCAGCGAAGAAAGTTCCCTAAAAAAATCAACAGTTTCATATTGTTTAAAGACAGTCATGTTAATAAGAAGAAGTGTAGCACCTTTTTTCTGTATACAACAAATACCCCGCCATTTTTTTTCAATTTGAGTTCCGACATAATTGGCGTACAGATATGATCCTTCTTTTATATTTGTCAAAAATTGAATTAAATAATATTCATCTTCCTCATGATAATGATTCTGTTTTAAAGTTGTTAAGAGTAAATGAGAATCGACAGTAATATCATCAATGTAATTAGAAAAAATTTTTTTTAAAAGTTGAATACTGCCAGTATTACGGTCAAAAGATCCGCTAAGGGCATACAGTTCTTCCAGATGTTTTGCAAGATAATTCAGAACATGTGTGTAGAAACGATTTTTGTCTTCATTGTCTGAAAAAAAAGTGCCTAAACGTCCAATATAGGAATCGTTGAAAAAAATGTTTTTATGTAGGCAATGATCAATAATATTATACTGAAAGACTTCTCTAATTGAATCTAAAGCACTAAATCCTGGTTGGACAAACATTTTTTGAGCCTGATCCAAATCAAGATCAGGAAAGTCAGGTAGAAGCTTTTTAGTAAAGCTGACGAAGTGAAATTGCGGATTAGCCAGAAAGACACCCTGATCAACGATTAGTTCTAAATCCTGAAAAACTTTGTCGAAAGTGGAAAAGTTGTTAATATTTTCAAGCATTATCACTTCCCATTGATTAAACTTTAGAAAAATCTGCATAATCAAATTGAAAACATGTGTCATTGAGATATCGTCATTAATAATGATCAGGTTGTTTGATGAATTGAGGATGTTTTCAGTAAAATTCTGATGGCATACAAAAATCACATCTTCATATTTATGTACAATTTGTAGTGTGTTAGAGTTGTCAACGACTACAATGTGACCTGAAAATAATAGGTTTTTTTCATAAAACAAAGGCAGGCCGATTTCAATATCTTGCGAAAAAAAGCTGTATTCACAGGAAATATGCTTGCTTAATTCATATTTAATGATAGAACCATATAAAAGCATCGGATGTTCCTCCTAATATAATAATTCAATACAAATTGTATTATTTTCCATGTGAAATTTCAATAGTTATGACGGTTTTCTTTGAATTTTTTTTGTAATATTATATAAACAAATAAAAAAAAAAAATTTCTAAAGGAGAATTTGTGATGAAAAGAGAACCATTCGATCCTGTAAAAGAAAGAGAAGTTATTGGGATGTATCCATCAGTTGATAGTGTTGAATTAGCAGGGATGATTGGAATACCGCCATTTCCGCGAATGTATCGACCAATTGAAAGACGGGAAAATTTCAAAATGCTGTTTAGGGGGGAAAGGCCTTATTGGATACCAGTCTGTGGTTGGTTTGGCGCGGATACAAACATGTTTCGACCTCGTCAGCAAGCGGATAATTACGCTAATCATCAAGCCTTTGATGGTGGGGAACGAATTGATTACAGAAAACTAGGAAATGTGTTGGTGGGTTGGTTTGATATTGAATTACAGTGGGAAGAAAAGGTTTGTGGAGCCACAGCAAAACCTGGTGTTACAAAAATACCTGATATTAATTATTGGGAAGATTATGTATCGATGCCTGATTTAGATCAAATGGACTGGAAAGCTATTGAAAATGATAATACAGAATATTTGGCAGGAGATAGAATAATTCAGTTAGGGATTCAGTTGGGATTCTGGGAGCGGCTGATGAACTTGATGGGGGTAGCAGAAGCTGCAGTTGCTCTGGTTGATGAAGATCAACAGGATGGAGTACACAGATTCTTTGACCAATTAGCAGATGTTTATGTTGACTATATTCGTAGAATGAAAAAAATCATTAACGTAGAAAGTGTTTTCTTTCATGATGATTGGGGTACCAGTACCGGTCCATTTTTCTCACTGGATACCTGTCGGGAAATGATCGTTCCTTATATGAAACGGGTAACAGATTGTTGTCATGAACTGGGAATTATTTTTGAACACCACTGTTGTGGAAAGGCGGAAAAGTTAATACCAGCAATGATCGAAGAAGGGGATGATTACTGGTATCCTCAACCTTCACTAAATAATGTTGATGCGATGATTGAAACGTATAAAGAGCAACCTATCACTTTTGCAGTTGCCAGCCCAGTTATGACAAGTGATATGTCGGATGATACAATCAGAAAGATGGCGCAGGCCTGGTTTGAAAAATATAAAGACAAAGGAATTCTTTTGACAATGAATATTGATGCCATTGCTGAGAACGATCCAAGTAAATATCCTCTTTTTGAAGATACTATCTATGAGCTGAGCCGGATAGCATATCAGGACGCAGAATAATCAAACGATAAGGAGAAAAGCATGATTATTATCGGAGAAAAAATTAACGGAGCAATTCCTTCAACCGCCAAGGCTATTGCTGCAAAGGATGCAGATTTCATTAGAAACCTGGCAATTAAACAGGCTGAAGCCGGAGCAGACTACATTGATGTTTGTGCTTCAGTGGATGATGATATCGAAATGGAAACCATGAAATGGCTGATTGATATTGTACAGGATGCAGTGGATACCCCTATTGCTGTTGACAGCCCCAACGTTTATACCTGTATCGAATCGATGAAGCTTTGTAAAAAGCCGGGCCTTTTCAATTCTGTTTCCATGGAAGGGGATAAAATTGATGCCGCTTTTAAAGCGATTGCTGATACCAAATGGGAATGTGTGGCTCTGTTAAACAGTGATAAAGGGATTCCTAAAACGGCCAAAGACCGTCTGGATGTTTTCCACGATATTATGGCAAAATGTAAAGAATACGGTATTGATCCTTCCAGAATGCACATTGATCCATTAATTGAAATGCTGTGTACTTCAGAAGACGGTATCAACATGGTTACTGAAGTGATCCGCGAAATCAAAGAAGCATACCCAACTATTCATGTAACCGGTGCGGTATCCAACATTTCCTTCAACCTGCCGGCACGAAGAATTGCAAACCAGGCTTTTGCCGTTCTGGCCATGAACGCTGGCATGGACTCTTTCATCCTGGATCCTTTAAACAAGGACATGATGGGAATGCTTTTTGCCACTGAAGCCATGATGGGGGAGGACGAATACTGTATGGAATATATCGGTGCCTTCCGCGAAGGGATTTTTGTAAAATAAATTTTAAAAAGCCAATTTTTAGTACTTAGAATAAAAAAACTTACATTATCAGTTAAGATAATGCTTTGCACACACAAAAAAATGAAAATTTAAGGAGAAAATAATGTCACAAATTGCAGAAGTAAAAACAATGGTTGAAACCGGAAAATCAAAAAAAGTAGGCGCAGCTGTACAGGCCGCTTTGGATGCAGGGATTGCTGCTCAGACAATTCTTGATGGCATGATCGAATCTATGGGCGTTGTCGGCGAAAAATTCTCAACCGGCGAAATCTTTGTCCCGGAAATGCTGATCGCTGCTAAGGCTATGTCTAAAGGCGTTGAAGTGTTAAAACCGGTTATGGCAGGTGAGAACTCAACTTCTTTGGGAACCTGTATTATGGGAACGGTTGCTGGAGACTTGCATGATATTGGTAAAAATCTGGTTGTTATGATGCTTGAATCTTCAGGGTTTGATATGGTCGATTTGGGTGTTGACGTACCAGCTGATAAATTTGTAGAAGCTGTTAAAGAGAATGAAAATGTCGTATTAGTTGCCTGCTCTGGTCTTCTGACAACTACTATGCCAGCGCTAAAAGAAGCAGTACAAACAGTTAAAGCTGCTTATCCAAACCTGCCGGTTATTGTTGGGGGCGCACCTGTAACACCAGAATATGCCGCTGAAATTGGAGCTGACGGATATGCTCCTGATGCTGGTTCTTCTGCTTCGAAAGCAAAAGAACTGATTAATAAAGCTTAATTTTAGAAAGGGGCGATGTGGTTTTAAACACGGTTGAATAAAAAATCTTGACAAAGCCATGTAATTCATCTAAACTATATTCATTTGAAGTGTAAATCTGACAGACAAATCAAAAATGATTTGCTGGGCCGTTTTGGCAACAGGTGAAAGTAATGCATCTGTGGGACAGCGATTGTCCTGCGGATGTTTTTTTATTAAGAAAAAGAAATGAAGAACTTGATGGGAAAGATGGACAGAAAATCCCGGGTTGCATTATTGTCGGTTGGCTCTAATTCGGCCCTGGTCATTTTAAAGATTGTGGCCGGGATTTTAAGCGGTTCGATCAGTATCATATCGGTAGCGGTCATGGTTTTTTTTCGGGATCGTTAATTTCTTTGTCTCGCAAAAATTACTCAAAGTCTCGGTGGAAGAAGATTCGCAGGCACTGGCAGCCGATGCCCTGCATTTAAAAACCGATGTCTATACTTCTTTGGGATTTGGTGTACTGCTGGTAAAAATAACCGGGTTTTATATTTTGGATCCGATTGTTGCTATTATGGTGGCGCTCTTGATAATCAAAGAAGCATGGCATTTAACGACAGGTGCTTTTAATTTCCTGATTGATGTAAAATTGTCGGATGAAGAAGAGGCTCAGGTGATTGAAGTTATTGAAGCTCATCGGGAGTCTTTTATCGAATGCCATAAATTAAAAACCAGAAAAGCCGGTAATAGCAAACATATTGATTTTCATATTACTGTTCCGGAGGAGATGTCCGTTGGGGAAGCCCATTGCATTATTGGAATGATTAAAAAGGATATGAATGAAATAGTGCAGAATACCAGAATCAGTATTCATATTGAGCCCAATAGCGACGTGATGGTGGGTTAGACAAATGCGAAAATGAAGATAGTTTGGAAGATTTTGCAAACTGTAAAAGAAAAAAAGTGGCTTTTAGGAATTAAAAAGAGGATCAGTGTATTCAGTTAGATGGAAAACCTGATCCTCTTTTTATTTGGGAAAGTTCGTCATTTTTCACAACGTTTTTCTGAAAAAGGACTTAGATTTATAATTTAAATAAATCGGTACTCAGATATTTTTCGCCGCGATCCGGGAAGATTACCACAATCAGGCCAGAGTCAATTTTTTTCGCCACTTCGGCAGCTGCAAACATGGCTGCACCGCTGCTCATGCCGACAAAAATCCCTTCCTGTTTGACAATCTGACGGGCATACTCAAAGGCAACTTCCGATTCGATCATAATGTGCTCATCAATAAATTCAGGTTGATATAAAGCCGGAACAATGGCTTCTTCCATATTTTTCAGTCCCTGAATATAATGGCCCAATTCTGGATAGGCTTCAATGATTTTAACATCAGGGTTATGATGGCGAAGCCCCATGCCAATTCCCATTATGGTACCTGAGGTGCCTAAGGAGGAAACAAGGTGGGTCACTTTTCCTTGCGTTTGTTCCCATATTTCTTCGGCGGTTGTTGTATAATGGGCCAACTTATTATATTTGTTGCTGAACTGATCAGGATTAAAGTAGCGGTCAGGGAACTGGGCAGTCAGTTCTCGTACTTTTCTGATCGCACCATCGGTGCCTTCATCAGGTGAGGTTAGAGTAACGGTGGCACCAAAGGCTTGAATCATTTTGCGGCGTTCAATCGAGACAGCTTCACTCATGACGATTTCAACCTGGTAGCCTTTGACTGCTCCAATCATTGCCAGACCGATGCCGGTATTACCACTGGTTGGCTCGATTATAATTTTGTCTTTGGTTAAAGTTCCTTCGGCTTCGGCCTGTTCAATCATTTTCAGGGCAATCCGGTCTTTGATACTGCCGGTCGGATTAAAGCCTTCGACCTTGGCCAGAATCTCCACATTTGGGTTGGGATTTAAATGATTTATGCGGACCAGGGGGGTCTGGCCGATAGTTTCCAAAATATTGTCATAAACTAATTTCTGCAATTGTTTCGTCCTCTCTGCTTTTGTTATGGTGTGCTTCCATTATAGTACAAAATCAGAGTAAAAAACAGCGATTTTAGAATTTGCTCAAATTGAAATATTTTTATTTGCAAATTTAATGTTCAGTTTCAAACGGTATTATGAGTAATACCTTGAAGCATCGGAAGCCATTTTATCATACTAGCTGGCAGGAACCTTGAAAAGAGTGTTACGACGACAGGAATGGTAGTCTTTATCCAAGAGGATGAATAAGGTTTTGGGGATTCAAGAAGTTTTTTAAATGTACTGATTCATAATAGTTGCTTCTTAAATTACAGGCTAAAGAACGCAGCGTTTCACAGCAAATGTTTGAACGCTATGATCAGGATACACTAAAGATATCAAAGCAGTCGCTGGTGAATATGACGAAGAGCAATGGTAATTACGGAATAAAAGCATCAGTCAGTCAGACCAGGGCAAAAGTCTTGGTAATGTTTGAAAAAATGAAATCGGAATGATGAAAGATTCCGCAAAGTTGCTTTATGAAAGGATTATTGGCACTGTTGAGATTTATTGATATCATATTAGAGTATATTTTAATAAAAAGCGATGTAAATACAGCGAAAATTTTAGATTTGTAAAAGTATGATTTACACAGTAAATATTATTGAAAATCTTACGATTAAGAAATTAAAAATTATAAGTTGAACGATCTTACAAGAAAAACTTGAGGTCTAAATCACGAGATATATGAAATATGTTAACTCAAATATTTTTGGCTGCTTAAAATTTAATTTCAATACTGCCAGTTTGTATACCGTTTTGATCAGTGGGCGGAAAGAGTTTTTATATCAGAAATTGCCCTGCAGAAAGTAAAAGAAAAATGCTGGGATTTCAGGTTGCAATGATTGTCAATACAAAGGAAAAGAAGTGAAAATGGAATCAAGTTGAAAATGAGCATTCGATTCTCTTTCAAGTCAACGTTTATAGTGTGTAAAATAGATGTATAAGATGACGGTGTACAAGTTTAGTTAAAATAAATGAGATGAATGTACAGAAAATTATTTAAGTGAAGACTTAAAATATGCGTATACAAGGAGGATGATATGAATGAAGCTACTTATTTTTTTCTTTCACTAGCGATTTTTATTGGCGTCTATGTTCTAATAATTATGGATAGGCTGGATCGAACCCTAGTTGCCTTAGCGGGCGGTTTGCTGATGATTTTTTTACAAATCATCAACCAGGAGGAAGCCATCCATGCAGTAGATTTTGATACCATTACCTTATTAATCGGTATGATGATGATTGTTATGGTTATGCGACTTACAGGGATTTTTGAGTATCTAGCGATCAAAATGCTAAAAATTTCAAAAGCTGATCCCCAAAGACTGATTATTCTGCTTTCTTTAATAACTGGTATTTTGTCAGGGCTCCTTGATAATGTCACAACAATCATGCTGATAATACCGATAACACTTAGTGTTGCCAAGGATCTGAAACTAGATCCCATTCCGTTTATAATCGCGGAAATATTTTCTTCTAACATTGGAGGTACAGCAACATTAATCGGAGATCCCCCCAACATTATGATTGGCAGTGAAGTGCAGCTTTCATTCAATGATTTTTTGTTGAATAATGCGGTAATTGCTTTGCCAATTCTGATTGTTACCTCAATTCTGTTTTCTCTTCTCTATAAAAGGATTTTGGTTGCTGATGAATCGGTCAAACAAAAACTACTGGAAGTCGATGAAAATGAAGCGATTCATGATCCAGTTTTACTCAGAAAAAGTCTTGTTATTTTTTGCCTTGTCATATTGGGCTTTATATTTAACGCTTATATCCATGTTGAATCGGCAACCATTGCATTAAGCGGTGCGGTGGCGCTAATTTTTTTATCAGGAATATCGTCAGAGGAAATCTTAGTTGAAGTTGAGTGGAAAACCATTTTCTTTTTTATCGGACTGTTTATGTTAGTTGGGGGAATTGAAGCAACGGGTGTCATTGAAATGCTAGCTGAAAAAGTGATTCAATTGACTGGGGGGAATCTTTTTAGCACATCCGTATCAATTCTGTGGGTTTCGGCGTTTGCTTCTGCCTTTATTGATAATATCCCCTTTGTTGCAACGATGATCCCAATGATTACGGATATGGGAATTATTTCAGGTATGGATGTTTACCCTCTATGGTGGGCCTTGTCACTTGGTGCGTGTTTAGGGGGGAATGGGACTGTCATTGGTGCTAGTGCCAATGTAGTGGCGATCGGATTGGCTGAAGGTCAGGGATACAAAATCACCTTTAAAAACTATTTTCGGGTTGCCTTTCCTTTTATGTTGATGACTGTATTTGTTGCCATGATTTATTTGATTTTACGTTTTCTTGTATAAAAAGAACCGTTTCTTTAGGGTTTAATAAAACAGTTCTTTTAGAGGATAATTAATTTTTGCAAATAAGCTTTCTTCATCTGAAGAAATGTCAGTGTCTTATCGAGCGCTTTTACTGTCTACATAGCCTTTTTTATAGGCTTCTTTTTTTGATACATACGTTAATCCGCCTATTTTAGCAGATCCGAAGAAATCAAAGGGAAAAGTGTAATAAATTCTTTATGGTAAGATTCACCAATATTCAAGAACTGGGAATGCTAAAATCATAAAACTTGTCAATCACCAGATAATATGATAGTATGGTAAACTCGAGTAATAAAATGAGAATGGAGAATAATTAATGAATCAATTGCCAAATTGCCCTAAATGTAATTCAGAATATACCTATGAAGATGGGGTAATGCTAATTTGTCCTGAATGTGCCTATGAATGGACGGCAGAAACAGTTGTTGAAGAAAAAGCAAAGGTTGTAGATGCCAATGGAAATATCTTAAATGACGGCGACACCGTTATTCTGATCAAAGATCTGAAAGTAAAAGGCAGTTCGCAGGATCTTAAAAAAGGAACTAAAGTTAAAAATATTCGTCTGGTTGATGGCGATCATAATATTGACTGTAAGATTGATGGCTTTGGGGCCATGTCTTTGAAATCGGAGTTTGTTAAAAAAGCCTGAGTGACACCATTAAATTTTTTTACTAAAACAAGACATACTAAACTTTTAAAATAATATGGTTTTTATGATCGCTAGGCTCATATTATTTGGATAAATAAAGAATAAATCAGGAAACAGATAATAACTGATAGTGTAGATTGAAAAAAGATCCCGAAAACATTTTCGTTTTCGGGATCTTTTTAGATATCCAGTTCGGGTGGTATGTCCAGTTCATCAGACACATACTTGCCATTTTTTTTGCGCTGGCGGACACATTCTGTCAGCAGGTATTCGATCTGTCCGTTAACTGAACGAAAATCATCTTCAGCCCAGGCGGCAATGGCATCATAAAGCTTGGGTGACAGTCTTAAAGGAACCTGTTTCTTTTTGCTTTCGGCCATGACTAATAGAGACTTCCGGAATTGACGATGGGCTGGGCATCATGATTGCCGCATAAAACAACCAATAGGTTTGAAACCATCGCTGCTTTTCGCTCTTCGTCAAGTTCCACAATTTCTTTTTCATTAAGGCGATCCAGAGCCATTTCCACCATACCGACAGCGCCATCAACAATCAGTTTACGGGCATCAACAATGGCGGCGGCCTGTTGTCTTTGCAACATGGCAGCGGCAATCTCAGTTGCGTAGGCCAGATAAGTGATTCGGGCTTCAATGATTTTGATTCCGGCATCATCGACCCGGGACTGAATTTCTTCTTTGATTCGGTTGGCAACCGCTTCACTGGAACCGCGCAGACTGCCCTCATCAGCCAGACCATCGCCGGTTGTGTCCACATCTTCAGTCATATCGTAAGGATAAAGACGGACGATGTTTCTAAGGGCGCTGTCGCATTGCAGGGACAGATATTCCATATAATTGTCGACATTAAAGACAGCTTTGGCCGTGTTCTGAATTCGCCAGGTGACAGCTATGCCGATTTCGATGGGATTACCAAGACAGTCGTTGATTTTCTGACGATTATTGTTTAAGGTCATAATTTTTAATGACAATTTTTTAGAAGTAAGGTCAATCTCCAGAGCTTCAAGATCTTTTTTCCCTTTGATATCGCCACTTTGTTTAAGGTGTGTCTTGGCTGCCGGATTGACGGCAACACTAAAAGGATTGACAAAATAAAAACCTGGTTCGCTAATGGTACCGGTATATTTACCAAACAGAGTTAAAACCAGCGCCTCCTGAGGCTTTACAACTTTAAGGCCCGGCCACAGCAACCAGGTGGTGCAAAGCAGAAAAATACATATCAGGTTGATAATCACAGTGCCATCATTAGCAATATTGATGATTAAGCCGATCGTCGCTATAAAATAAATGAGAATTGAAGCCAGTAGAACCAGCATGCCGATTTTTCGGTTGTTTAAAAATTTTTCTTCCATTTTCTTCCCTCTTTCATTATGATATCAAAATAATATCACATTAATTTCTTGTATGCAAGTATAATTATTTTTTTGTTTTAATGTGTAAAATGTTACTCGCGGTTGATTCTCTAACTGGATTCCGGGTAGAATTTTAGTATCTACTAAATTTATTGAAAGGGATGAGCAAATGAAAGATCATCATGAAAATCATAATCAGTCCCATATGCATGAAGGACATGAGCATCATAGAGAAACAGAAAGTCATGAACAAAATGATGGAATAAAAGGCCACGAACACCATATGGAAACAGAAAACCACCAACATCATGATATGATGAAAAATCGCAGTCATCATAGCGAGTCAGGCGGACATGAAGGTCACGGAGTGATGGGAAACCACGACCATCACGATCATGGGGATCACCACCTCATGATGGCGATGGATTTCAGAAAGCGTTTTTATATTTCTTTTGTCATTATGATCCCGGTTCTTTTTCTGTCCCCGATGATTCAGACCTTTATGGGAGTGAGTTGGCGGTTTAGCGGTGATCAGTATATTGTTGCCGCCCTGGCTACCCTATTATACTTTTATGGCGGCAAGCCGTTTTTAAAAGGTTCAGTTGATGAAATCAGGAAAAAGTCGCCGGCGATGATGACCCTGGTAACCATGTCAATTACGGTGTCTTATGTTTACAGCCTGCTGACTGTTTTTTTTATTGAAGGCAATGATTTTTTCTGGGAGTTGGCAACTCTAATTGTAATTATGCTCTTTGGGCATTGGATTGAAATGAAATCGGTCATTGGCGCTTCCAGGGCTCTTGATGAACTGGCTAAACTGATGCCGGAAACCGCTCACCTGATTTTAGCTGCTGATGAGCTTAAAGAAATTAAGGTCAAGGAACTTAAAAAAGGCGACCGGGTCTTGGTCAAACCGGGTGAAAAAATCCCGGTTGATGGAAAAGTTTATGAAGGCATTTCCTTTGTTAATGAATCAATGCTGACCGGTGAATCAGTGCCCGTTGAGAAGAAGGCTGACGATGAAGTGGTCGGTGGCGCTATTAATACCGATGGGATTCTTAAACTGCAGGTACAAAAAACGGGCGATCAAATGTTTTTGTCGCAGATGATTGAACTGGTTAAAGATGCACAAAAAAATAAATCGAAAACCGAACGCTTGGCTGATCAGGCGGCAAAATGGCTTTTTTATATTGCCACTGTTACCGGTATAGTAACCTTCACGGTATGGATGCTGGCAAGCGGCGATCTTAATTTTTCGATTACCCGGGCGGTGACAGTGATCGTTATCTCCTGTCCTCATGCTTTGGGTTTGGCCATTCCACTGGTAACAGCGGTTACGACCTCGATTGCGGCCCAGCATGGTCTGCTGATCAGAAATCGGGCGGCCTTTGAAAATGCCCGTAACCTGACTTCGGTGGTTTTTGATAAGACCGGGACTTTAACAGAAGGTGCTTTTGAAGTAACCGATCTAATCAGTGAACAGGTATCAGAAGACGAACTATTGGCAATGGCAGCTGCCCTTGAAATAAATTCCGAACATCCGATTGCCCAGGGGATTGTTACAGAAGCAAAGAATAGGGCGTTGGAACTTGAGTCGGCTCTCAATTATCAGAATCTAACCGGCCAGGGATTAAAAGCGGAGATTGGACAAAAGGAAGTGAAAATTGTCAGTCCCGGATTTTTATTAAAAGAATCAATTGCTTTTGATCAGGAAAAATTCCAGGCACTGGCAGATGAAGGGAAAACCGTTATTTTTATTCTGCTTGAAAACAAACTTGTTGGTATGATCGCCTTATCCGATAAAATTAAAAATGAATCAGCAATGGCGATTAGTGGTTTACAATTGATGGGCATCGAAACCGTGCTTTTAACCGGTGATAACCAGGCGGTTGCCAGTCGTGTTGGTCAGACATTAAAAATAGATCAGGTGATTGCCGAAGTTTTACCGCAAGACAAGGTTAATCAGATTAGTAAGCTCATCAATCAGGGTAAACATGTGGCGATGACTGGTGATGGTGTGAATGATGCCCCGGCTCTGGCTAAAGCCGATTTGGGGATTGCCATTGGCGCCGGAACCGATGTGGCGATCGAAGCTGCTGATGTCATTCTGGTCAAAAGTAATCCCGGTGATGTAGTTTCGCTGATTGGACTATCGAAAAAAACTTATCGCAAAATGATTCAGAATCTGGTCTGGGCAACAGCCTATAACCTGATTACTCTGCCGCTTGCTGCCGGCGTTTTGTACAATCAGGGGATTCTCGTCAGCCCGGCCATTGGTGCTCTGCTGATGTCTTTAAGTACAGTGATTGTTGCTATTAATGCCCGACTGATAAAATTTGAGTAAACTGTTTTTAATCATATTTGTGCCATATTTTGGGAGTATATTAACGATAGAAACCAAAAAGAAAGGGTGAATATGATGAAAAAAGTATTAATGATTTTAGCAGTTTTGTTACTGGTAACAGTTCCGGTTGGCGTTTTTGCAGCTAACTCAGATTCGGAGGTTGCCGAAAATTTCCGTGGATTCTGCGGCTTTGGATTAGGCACTGATAATTTGACAGAGCAGCAACAGGCAGATGTTAATGATTCTTTTAATCAGATGATTGAATTGCGAAAAGCAAGTATCAGCACCTTTGTTGCCGATGGTCTGATGACCCAGGAAGAGGCAGATGCAGCACTGGCCAGACTGGATGAAATGGTTGAACACCATGAAGACGATTCTTATGGCATGATGGGCGGTTATGGCCGTGGCGGTATGATGGGTGGCTTTGGTCGCGGTGGAATGATGGACGACTATTTCGATGGTGATGAAGATTAAGTAGAAAGGAGCGCATGATGATGTTTTTGATCTGGTTGCTGATTATCATTGTGATTCTTTATTTCGCTTTTAAAAATAAAGGGGTCTGGAATAAAGAGGATCAAAAAAATGATGAATCGCTGGATTTACTCAAACAAAAGTATATTAATGGCGAGATTGATGAAGACAAATATAAAAAAATGCTTGAGGTTTTAAGAAGCTAAGGTAAAATAGGCTTAGTTATGAAGATGATGGAAAAATTGATGAAGGCAAATAATGCAAATGGAGATCGATTTATTACCCGATAATCCCCCACCTGGATCAAAATACGTCCAGGTGGGGGATGCGCGTTTGAATAAAAATCTGGAGAAATGAGGTGGAAGGATGAAATATCAGATTCTTCTTGTGGAAGACCAGCAGGAGATTCGCGACATTGTTGAAAAATATCTGCATAATGAAGGTTATGATGTGCTGGTAGCCAAAGATGGCTTTGAAGCATTGAATCTGTTTAATAAGCATACTGTCCATCTTGTTCTCCTGGATGTGATGATGCCAGGTATTGATGGCTTTGAAGTGCTGACGGAAATCCGCAAGGTTTCGGAAATCCCGATCATCATGCTGACGGCTAAACAGGAGGAGATCGATCGGATTAAGGGCTTTAAATTTGGTGCTGATGATTATGTTGTCAAGCCTTTTAGTGCCCGAGAACTGATGCTGAGGATTAAACGCCTGTTAAAAAGAATCTATCACGAGCTTGACGAACTTGTTCTGACCTGTGAAGATTTGAGTCTTTATACCGGTTCGATGAAGCTTTACCGTAGTGAAGAAGAAATTGAGATCACGTCAGCTGAGTACAGCTTATTGCTGGTACTCTTTAATAATCAGGGGCAGGTACTTTCCCGGGAACAGCTGATCGAGCTGGCTTACGGCAGTGCTTATGAAGGCTATGACCGCAATATCGACAGCTATATCAAAAGAATTCGCCAGAAAATCGAGTTAAACCCCCGAGATCCGCAGATTCTGCGAACCAAATACGGTGCTGGTTATATTTTTGGTGGTGTAAAATGATGAGTATCAGAAGACAGTGGATGACGGTGCTTGTTTTGGCGGTGGTTTTATCAGTCGCCATCAATTCGATCGTGTTCGGAATTTTAATTAATCAGACCTTTATTGATTATTCAACTGAAAATTATGACAATCATATTTCGCAGCTGGAAGAATTTTCAAAAAAAGTTTTACTGGAAAACGCCTATTCGGATCAGCAGATTAATATGCAGCTGGAATCGCATTTGAGTGATCCTATCAAAGAGATTAAATTGTATGACCAGAGTGGTAATTTGCTGGGTCAGGTTGGTAATACGACTGAGCCTATGATGAGCGGAATGATGGGGCGGATGACCGAAACGCAATCTGAAGAAGTCGATACGCGAGAAATTATGGCGGATGGTGAAATGTTAGGAGAACTGATCGTTACCCGTTACAGTTCCATCAGTGATTCGCTGGAAGCCAAAAAATTTATGCTCTCGCTTGCCGGCAGCGGTCTGATCTCATTTGGAATTGTTTTAACTCTGATATTTATTATTGGCCTTTTTATCAGTCGAAGAACCAGCAAAGATTTAAGGCTGACAGCCCAGCAGGCGATTGCGATCGATCTGGGAAATTTTAGTGAGATCCCTAAATCTCGCGTCAAGGAAATTCGGACGATCCAGCTTAGTCTGGAGACTTTGAATGCCCGGCTCAAAATGAAACAGACCAGCCGCAAGAAACTGGTTGATGAGCTGATTCATCAGACCAGAACACCCCTGACAATTTTAAAAACGCATATTGAAGGCTTTGAGGATGGGATCATTGAATTTAATCCAGAAGAAGTAAAAGTCTGTGAGACGCAAATTGAAAACATAACTTCAATTATCAGCAATATGAGCAGCATGATTGATGCTCAGAAGGAATTGGATCCCGTAGTTTTTGAAGAGGTGGAATTAAGTCAGCTGATTAAGCAGATCGCCAGTGGTTTGAAAATGCAGTTTGAGAAAAAGAAAATTGATCTCAAACTTTTAAATCAGCAGAAGATGATGATCAAAACAGACCGCTATAAACTGAGTCAGGCGATTTACAATCTGTTGACCAATGCCTATAAATTTACCGGCACCGGGGGGAGTGTCACGATCAATTATTATAATCAAAATGACATGCTGATGATTATGGTAGAAGATTCCGGTACAGGTATTGATGATGAAGAAAAATCAAAAATATTTGACGTTTATTTCCGTGGCAGAAATAGCCAGGAGACCGCTGGTGATGGGATCGGACTCTATGTAGTCAAAGAAAATCTGGAAAAAATAGGCGGAACCATTAAAGTTGAATCTGTAGCGGGAGAGGGCAGTAAGTTTATAATTGCGTTGCCAGTTATATCTTTAACGGAAAGCGCCGATAGTTAGAAAATCCAGATTGGACACTGTTTGCCCCCAGTCGGCTACCGAAAGTCAGGTATTTGCTCACGCTAGGCGATTGGGTTGTACTTGTTAACTTTAAACGGATTTTGTCTTTGATTTCATGCATGCTATTTTACCTGCTTTCGATCTGCAGAGGAAATATTCTAGGGTTGGTGGTATTCCAAGACCAATACTTCATCCCCCATTTTTGATCTGGTGGCTTGAACCATCCGCGCAAGATGGGGGCATTTATATGTGCCAGATTTATTTTTAAGTAGTGGTGATATAAATACGATCGCATCAGCTCCGCCTTCAACCAGATTATCGGCGTAGGCTAATACTTTTAAACCGGGACAGCCGCCGCAGTTTTTAAGTCCGGAGAGACTGATTTCCGCAGCGGTTACATTATCTCTGCCATTCTCTTTAAAAACTGCCATTAAAGTGTCGACGGATGGAATCATATCACTCGATTTCATACATCGAATAAATCCTATTTTCATTTTACCTCGTAAAAATATTTATAATATACTATGTTAATACAAAATCTGTTGTTTATCAATTGAACTCAGAAAAAAACACTAATCAAAACCATATAAAGAAAAGTTCCCCCAGCAATCGAGAGTAGCATATTACGTTTGTAAACATGTAAAATGACCACAAAAGCCGCTGCAATCAACTCAGGAATGCCGTGGTTGCCAGCTAAAAGATTAATATCCTTCAGACAGTAAATAACCAGAAGACCAAGGGCGGCAGAAGGAAGGACTTTTCCCAGCGATTGAATAAAGACAGGGGTGGCTTTATTAGCCGGAAACAGAATAAAGGGCAAAAAACGGGTAGTCATGGTGCCTAAAACAACCATGATTATGGTGATAATCTGTTGGGTAGCAGTCATTCTTTTAGACCTTCTTTCTGATGGGATAGGGGAATTAAAACAAGCAGGATGGCTATCATTGCCGGAATGACAAAGCGATTGGAGCCGAAGAATAGCAGGGAAATCAGAGTCAGTCCCATACCAATTAGAGCGCTCTGATGATCATCCTCTTTAAGCCATTGTTCTAGAAAAATTACAATCAGCAGGGCAGTCATTACAAAGTCAAGTCCTTGAGGATAAAAAGGCAGCATGGACCCGAAAAGGGCACCGATGGTGGCGCCCGTTACCCAGTAAAGATGGTTTAAAAGGGTGATGAAAAAATAAAAGTCGCCGGCAGATACATCCGGAGGGACAGGAGTGCTGACGTTAATAGAAAAGGATTCATCACACATGCCAAAGATCAGATAGGGGCTGACCTTTCCGGCGGCCTGGTATTTATCCAGCATAGAAAGACCGTAAAAAAGATGACGGGCATTGACCATCAGGGTCAGGAGAAAGGCACCGATGGGGTTAAAACCGGATAATAGCAGGTTGGCGGTGACAAATTCCATCGATCCGGCAAAGATAAAGAGACTCATCAAAATCGGAAAGATAGGCGAGAAGCCCAGAGAAGTCATATAAATGCCATAAGCGATGCCCAGAAATAAAAAGCCGGTCAGGATGGGCAAGGTATAGGGAAAAGCAGCCTTAAAGGCGCTTTTTTGCTTAACGTTGAACATGTAATTGACCTCCAATCAAAATGATGGTATATTGTACTAAAAGTACGCAATAAAAGAATTTAATATATTGTACTACTAGTATTATATATTGTCAAGCGGAGGAATGCGTGGATATTAACGATGTTGTCGGAAAAAATATAAAAAAAATTCGGGAAAGCAAAAAGCTGACGCTGGATGGGGCAGCACAGGAGACCGGTGTCTCGAGATCGATGCTGGCACAGATTGAAAAGGGAGATGTCAATCCTACTATTTCGGTTTTATGGAAAATTGCCAACGGTTATAAAACATCTTTTTCGTCTTTGTTAAAGCCTGAGGTAGAGGCGACTATGTTTATTCCCTGCGATGAGATAAACCCCCTGATTGAGGATGACGGGCGATTTATTAATTATCCGGTTTTTTTGTTTGAGGAAAAAAAGCTGTTTGAGACTTATCGAGTGGTGATGAAAAAAGGCGGCAGCCAGACCTCTTTAGCGCATTTGCAGGGAACAGAAGAATATGTGACCTGCTTTGAAGGTTTGATCGAGGTGGTTGTTGATGGTAAAAGTTTTGTCTTAAAACGTGGCGACTCGATCAAATTTAGAGCCGATGTAGCACATTCTTACCGTAATATTGGTGAAGAAACCGCTGCGCTTAGTATGGTTATCTATTATGTTGAAAACTAGTTATATAATTAAGGTTATTTGAAACATTTTTTTAAAAGTATTTTGTGGCTATAAAAGACCTCTGGCAAACAGTTGCCAGAGGTCTTTTTCTTACAGAGCGATGTCGCCGCTCTCGCCGGTGCGGATGCGGATGCATTCGTCGACGGGTTTGATAAAAATCTTGCCATCGCCCATTTCGCCAGTGCGAACCACATCAATAATAAGTGAGCAGATGTCTTCAACCTGGTCGTCAGCAACGACGATTTTTATTTCAATTTTAGGCATCATGTTAATCATCACTGTTGTTCCCCGATTATGGGCAATCCAGCCATGCTGATTGCCACAACCCAGAACCTGGCGGACGTTCATGCCATTTACATTGGCAGCGTGGAAAGCTTCTTTTAGAGGTTCCAGCTTTTCCGGTCGGATAATTGCTTCAATTTGTTTCATGGTTACCTTCCTTTACTGGTCAATCCCTGAAAATGCCGCATATGCCTGTTCGCTGTGTTCACCGATATCCAGACCAACATCTTCGGATTCAGTGTCGACGCGAATTTCCATCGTTTTCTTTAACACAAACATAATCACTGACGTTACAACAACTGCATAAACGATGGTGATAATGATCGCCAAAAGCTGGGCGGTCAAGAGTTTCGTGTCACCAAAAAAGAGACCGTCCCACTGAGCCAATGGGTTGATAGCGGTCTGGGCAAAAAGGTCAGTGGCAATGCCGTCCCAGATACCGCTTATACCGTGGCAACCAAAGGCGACCAGACCAGAGACCCCAGAGCTGGTATGGATAACGTTTCCACCGGCAAAATCGACAGCGCCGAGGTTCAAATTCAGACCACTTTCACCCCAGACCATGTGTGCCAGCGGAAAATAGACTAGTGTCAGCCAGGTCGCGACAAAGATAAACATGGCTTTAAAGCGCATTCGACCAGATAAAGCACCGACCAGGATGGCAGGTGTGATGATACAGAACATCAGCTGAAAAATCGCAAACATGGCACCCGGGATACCTTGAGCATAGTCGCCTGCTTCGGTGGCATTGATTCCCTTAAAAAGGGCATGGGAAAAATCACCAATGAAGCCAAGGTCTCCGGCATCGGGGGCGAAAGCCACAGAAAAGCCGAATAAAAACCAGAGAATGGTGGCCAGTCCGCAACAGAAAACCACCGACATTAATGTGTTAATGACATTTTTTCGCCATACCATACCGCCGTAGAAAAGGGCAAGGCCGGGCGTCATAAAGAATACAAGCATGGCACAGATCATCATAAAGGCCATATCACCAGAATTGAGCATTGTTACCTCCTGAAATACCGTAATGATATATTTCAGATCACTATAAGTGTGATTGAGTGTCAACCTTTTTAAAACTGACAGTATTCAGCCGCTACTCTTAACCCCATTGTTAAGTTGGTTTTTATTTTACCCGCATAAAAAAGACGATAACAGTAACAGCTATCGTCAAGAACCAATCCAAAAATGGACAGTTCGTGATGATAGCAGTGATTGTTATCGCCTTTGATAAAGTATTAAAATAACGGAACCGCCTGTGGGCGGTTAAAAACCCTTCGCTAAATGTGCAAGGTTGAAAGTTTATTATTAAGAAACAATTATATCAGCATAAGCTGAAAGCGTCAATAAAAAAGTGGTGAAATTTGTCAGAGTTAAGCAATTTTCTTCTTGTTAGCGGAAGATTTAAAACAAATCCAATTTTCAGGAAAGGGAAATGAAAATTACTTGCTGGCTTGCATCACACAGCTTGAATTTTCATCAACCGTAATGGTATCAGCCATATACTCTTTGCCCCACTCGCACATGGCATCAAGAATGGGATAAAGGCTCTGGCCAAACTCTGTCAGAGCATATTCGGTTTTAGGTGGAACAACCGGATAAACGGTGCGTGTAATCAGACCGTCTCGCTCCAGTTCCCGCAGTTGCTGGGTTAACATTTTGGGGGTGGCCTGGCCGACGATTTTTTGCAGCTCATTAAAGCGCAGGACTTTACCAACCAGATTCCAGAGTATTTTCGTTTTATATTTACCACCAATCAGACTAATGGTGGCATCAATGGGGCAACAGAAATGTTTTTTAGGTTCCATGGGATTCTCCTTAGATTAAGTTCAATATCTTAAAAGTTTATTGCACCGACAATTGGCTTTTAAGCTGTCTGCCTCGGGGCGAACAGTTGCTGGGAAATGGATTTAATTAGCACTTTCAAATTGGGCAACTGTACGAATCCGCGTGCAGACAGCGAAATCCAATTGGTCGGTGCCGCGCTTATTTTCAAAAAGATGATACTTACTATCATTTTGGGTAGTAAGTGATAAAAAAGTGCATTCTTGTATTTAAGAAAATTATTGGTAAAATGATATCATAAGAAAAAAAGAAATTCAAGCTAAAACAAAGGAGGGTAATATGAGTAAATTTAAAAATATTAGTCCGGATCAATTTGATTTCAGTCCCTTTCGGCTGATCGGCAAGGAATGGATGCTGATTACGGCCGAAAGTCAAGGCAAGGTCAACAGCATGACCGCATCCTGGGGCGGATTGGGTGTAATGTGGGGCAAAAATGTAGCCTATGTAGTCATCCGAAAGAGCCGTTTTACAAAAGAACTGGTTGACGCGGCAGAGGGCTTTTCGTTGACCTTTTTCGATCATCAGAAATATCAGAAAATGTTAGGCTATATGGGCAGTGTTTCCGGCCGCGATGAAGACAAAGTTGAAACATCCGGATTAACGGTAGAACATCAAAACGGCGTCCCATATTTTGCCGAGGCCAAGACGGTATTGCTTTGTAAAAAACTTTGCCGACAATATATTTCGCCGGAAAGTTTTATTGATGATTCGATTGATGGACAGTGGTATGGCGACTCGGATTATCATGATCTGTATATTGTTGAAGTAGAAGAAATTCTACAGGCTTAATCAATTAGGACGGCAAGCAATGTCGTGAAAAATGAGTTAGAAACTCAATATTATGGAGGAAAAAAATGAACGCAATTTTTAATCGAACCAGTGTCAGAAAGTATCAGAACAAAGAAGTGGAAGCAGAAAAAATCGAGCTGCTGTTAAAAGCGGCAATGGCGGCACCGTCAGCCGGTAATCAGCAGCCTTGGGAATTCTACGTGGTGAAAGACAAAGAAACCTTAAAAGCCCTGGCTGATGCCAGCCCATACGGCGGCTGTATTGCTGGTGCGCCAATGGCTATTGTACCAGTTTACAGAACTGAACTTATGATGCCGGAGTTTGCTCATATTGATATGAGCGCGGCGACCCAGAATATTCTGCTGGAAGTGGTTGAACAGGGCCTGGGGGCGGTCTGGATTGGCATCGCCCCACTAAAAGATCGCATGGACAAAGTCGCTGAAATTTTATCAGTACCGGACAGTCTGGTGCCCTATGCAGTGATTCCAATTGGCTATCCGGTA
The DNA here is from genome assembly GCA_030156895.1 of Eubacteriaceae bacterium. Classification (GTDB taxonomy): domain Bacteria; phylum Bacillota; class Clostridia; order Eubacteriales; family Eubacteriaceae; genus Acetobacterium. Next base: position 48,926 of record JASGLP010000001.1, read on the forward strand.
GCTCAAGCTAACCCCCATGATCGATATGACGAAAGCCGGGTTCACTACGAAAAATAGATAAAGACTTAGAAAAGCGCCTGTAAATCGGGGGTCAGACTGAAGACAAAGTTAATATTGAATACCTGAGCACCGACAATTGGCTTTTCAGTTGTCCGCCTCGGGGCGAACAGTTGCTGGAAATCATCTATAATTAGCGATTTCAAATTGGGCAACTGTACGAATCCGCGCGCGGACTACGAAATCCAATTGGTCGGTGCGGGTTTGTCTACACACTAGCGCCTGTAAATCAGGCGTTTTTTTGTTGAAAAATTTAAAATCGGGTATATATCTCGCAAAAGGGGGGAGCGCAATGATCAAAGTAAATCATGCCACATTAACTTATCGTTCGGGCAAAGGGGTTTTCGATCTGGATTTTAAAATTGGTCAGGGGCAAGTCATGGGCTACTTAGGACCCAATGGCGCCGGAAAAACAACCACCATCCGTCAGCTGACCGGTTTTATGAAATCTGATAGTGGCTCTTGTTCGATTAATGGCCTGGACTGTTTTCACAAGGCACCGGCCATCAATCAGATGATGGGTTACATTCCGGGTGAGATTGCCTTTCTGGAGGGGATGCAGGGGGAGGAATATCTTAAATATATTCGTCAGGTCAGGGGACTCAGAAACGACCATCTGCAGAAAAAACTAATTGATATGTTTGAGTTTTCACCCAAAGGCAGTATTCGCAAGTTTTCCAAGGGGATGAAACAGAAGCTGGGAATCGTTGCAGCCTTTATGCATGATCCTGATGTCTTGCTTCTTGATGAACCCACCAGTGGCCTGGATCCTCTGATGCAAAATCGTTTTATTGACCTGATTCTGGAAGAAAAGAAACGGGGCAAAACCATTCTTTTATCCAGTCATATGTTTGAAGAGGTGGAGCGAACTTGCGACCGGGTGATTATCATTAAAGATGGCCGAATTGTCGCCAAGTCGGATATCAAGAGCTTAAAAAGCGCCCAGCGAAAGGTCTACCGCCTGAAAGTCAAAAATCCTCTGGTAGCGATGCAGAGTCTGCAGGCGCATGGCTTTGAGGTCAAACATCTGGAACAGGTGATTGATGTGACGATCCCGGGGGATCAGATTGGGGCTTTTGTCGCTGTTTTACCACAGCTTGAAGTAACTGACCTGGATGTCAAATCATTAAGCTTAGAAGAAATTTTTTTGCATTTTTACCAAAAGGAGGATGATGATGAAAAAGCCATTGAGTCTGACCCTGTTTAAATTGACTCTCAAGAAAAACTGGAAGCTGTTTGTGATTTTTTTTGGCGTCCTGACCATGTATTCGTCGGTTATGATTTCCATGTATGATCCAGAAAATATGCAGGCCATTACGGCTATGACGGAGATGTTTCCGCCAAAACTGATGGAAGCCATGAACTTTTCATCCGGTTTTTCTGATCTTACCGGTTATTTGGCCAGCTGGCTCTACGGACTTTTAATGATTGGCTTTCCCCTTGTTTACAGTATCATTCTGGGCAACGGGCTGGTGGCCAGAGAGGTGGATTCAGGTTCGATCGTCTGTCTTTTAACCACGCCGGACTCCCGGGTCACCATTATTTTAACCAAAGCTTTGTATGCGGTTTTATCAATGGTTGTCCTGATGGCCAGTATTTGTATTTTGAATATGGTCATCAGTCAGGCCGTTTTTCCGGAATATTTTGATTCGGATGCTTTTCTTCAGCTCAATGTGACAGTGGGCTTGGCCAATATTCTGGCGCTTTCAATTTCCTTCTTCTGCTCTAGTCTCTTTAACACCACAAGATACTCCCTGGCTTTTGGTGCGGGAATCCCAGTTATGTTCATTCTTTTTAACATGCTGGGTGGAGCGTCAGACCAGGCTGAGATTTTAAAAAAGATATCAATATACGGCTGGTATGATCCTCTGGAGATTGTTAGTGGTGCCGAAACAGCTCAGATTAATCTGATTTACATCGGTCTGATTGCTGCTTTGTTGATTGCGTCAGTGCTGATTTTTAAGAATAAGAGGCTGCCGGTTTGAGCAAAATTGTGAATTGTTCATGTGCAAAATATTAAAAAAGCTGTTACGACACAAAAATCGTAGCAGCTTTAATATATTATTTGCTTTCATTCTCCAGTGCATTTCTGACCGCCTCTGGCTGACCATCATTTTCTTCAATAATCCGGCTGACCTTGTCGTAACCCAGGCTTTGGGTGTAGCCGGTGGCAAAAGCATAAGACCGGTTCAGCCATTTAAGACACTGGTCACGGTCGGCCTCAATCAGATCGATGCATTTTTCGCGAAAAATACTAACAGATCGCGTCAGCAGTGACAGGCTTTGCAGCAAAGAATCGGCAATCAGTGGCAGAAAGGCATTTAGCTCAAATTCGCCGTGAGCGGCAGCCAAAGTGATGGCTGTATCGTTGGCGATGGCCTTCATGGCAACCTGCATAACCATCTCGGGAATGACCGGATTAACCTTACCCGGCATAATAGTGCTGCCGGTCTGCAGGGCTGATAGCTTAATCTCACCGAATCCGCCATAAGGGCCGGAATTCATCAGTCGCAGGTCATTGGCGATTTTCATCAGATTGACTGCCAGGGCCTTTAAAAGGCCGGAAACCTCAACAAAGACATCATTATTTTGGGTGATATCCATGGGATATTCAGCTGCAGCCAGGCCGATGCCGGTTATTTCACGCAATTCTTCGATTACGCCAAAGCGGTATTTGCGTTCAGCATTGTTGGCAAGGCCAACCGCTGTGCCGCCAAGATTAACCTGTCGCAGCCGTTCTTCAACCTTGTAGAGGCGCCAACGATCGCGGGCGATGGCCTGGGCAAAAGCCCCGAACTCTGAACCTAAAGTGATGGGCACGGCATCCATCAGCTCAGTCCGCCCCAGTTTTTTGATGTCGTCAAAGGCATTTTCTTTTTTTTGCAGGGATTCCTGCAGTTTTGCGCAAGCCTCACTCAGATCACGCAGCTTTTCAATGGCGGCAATGCGCAGAGCCGTTGGATAAACATCATTTGTAGACTGGCCGCGGTTGACATCATCAAGCGGATGGATAATTTCATAAGCACCACAGGGCTTGCCAAGGTTTTTAAGTGCCAGATTGGCTAGCACCTCATTGACATTCATATTGGTTGATGTACCGGCACCACCCTGGAGGGCATCAGTTAGAAAGGCATCACTAACCTGATTGGCCAGAACCTGATTACAAGCTTTTTCAATCGCCTGATAGATTTCGGATCTGTCTGTGTCAAGCTTTACAAAGGTACGAGCCGCTGCTTTTTTAACCTTAATGATGGCACAAATCAGTTGCCAGTCGGTTTTTTTGTAATCAAGGTCAAAGTTTTCCTGAGCCCGCAGACTCTGCAGGCCATAAAGGGCGTCTTCCGGCAGGAGACGCTCCCCTAGCTTGTCTTTTTCGGTGCGCATGATTAATCCTCCATTTCGGCCAGTATATGTGGAAAGGCTTCCAGGCTGCGTTTTAAGATGCCCTGCATATAAGCGATAATGGTGCCGTAGTTGGTGATGGGTACCTTTTGATCAAGGGCGCACTTGGTGCGGTATCGGACTTCTCGTTCATTTAACATACAGCCGCCACAGTGAACAACCAGTTTATATTCGGTCAGATCATCGGGGTATTCAACGCCTGATTTAAAGACAAACTGCAGGTCTTTGCCGGTATAGTTTTTAATCCAGCGGGGCAGTTTTACGGTGCCGATATCGTCGCACTGGCGATGGTGGGTGCAGCCCTCGGCAATCAGCACTTTGTCACCGTCAACCAGTTTATCCAGTGTCGCTGCGCCTTTCACCGCCGCAGCCAGCAAGCCTTTGTAGCGGGCAAAAAGGATGGAAAAGGAGGTTAAGAGAATATCTTTGGGCGTATCGGCTGAAACTTTGGCAAATACCTGGCTGTCAGTAATTACAAGCTTGGGCTTGCGGCCCAGGTCTTCAAGCGTTTGTTTCAGTTCAAATTCCTTGACCATAATAGCTGTTGCATCTGCTTCTAAAATATCTCGAATCGTCTGCTGCTGGGGTAGAATCAGGCGGCCTTTGGGGGCGGCTTTATCGATGGGGATAACCAGAACGACGAAGTCCGAAGGGGCCAGCAGGTCGGCCACGATTTTAAGTTTCGGTTCTTCGCTGGCGGCCAGGCTGGCGATCTTTTCTTTTAAAGCTTCGATATTAGTTTTTTCAGTCGCACTGACCCAGATTTCATTTGCCCCTGTCGCGACTGGTTGGCTTAGCAGGTCGGATTTGTTATAAACAATCAGATGGGCAATCTCTTTTTCTTGAAAGAGGTGAATCAGCTGCTGATCTTCATCAGTCAGGCCGCGCACTGAATCGACGATCAACACAGCAACATCGGTTTTATTCAGCACTTGTCTGGTTTTTTTAACCCGAAGTTGACCCAGGGCACCCTCATCGTCGATTCCTGGGGTATCGATGATCATCACCGGACCCAGAGGTAAAAGCTCCATGGCTTTATAGACCGGATCGGTGGTGGTGCCTTTCACATCAGAAACAACTGCCAGATCCTGTCCGGTCACAGCGTTGACAACGCTTGATTTTCCGGCATTTCTTTTGCCAAAAAAGGCAATATGTACGCGATCGGCTGATGGTGTATCATTCAGTCCCATTGTGCTTACTCACTTTCTAATTAAAATCTGAAGTCCCGGCTGCCATTTTCGATATTTGCCAGGTTATCCAGGGCGATCTGTCGGACTTTGTCCTTGGGGATATTGCCGATTTCGGCTTTAATTAAGGACTCGCCAACACTTTTAGTATCTGGACTGGCGTAATCTTCAAGATATTCTTTCAAGGTCATCAGAGCGTTGGGATGACAACAGTTTTGAATCTGGCCGCTTTTGCAGAGGCTCATAAAACGGTCACCGGTTCGGCCCTCGCGGTAGCAGGCGGTACAGAAGCTGGGGATATAGTCGTTCTCCATCAGCCATTTAACAATTTCGTTAAGGGTTCTTTTATCGCTGACATCAAACTGTTCCGAGCTTTCGTCTTCCGGTTCCGGTTCGCAGTAACCGCCAACACTTGTTCGCGATCCACCGCTGATCTGGGAGACACCATAATGGATGACTCTTTCCCGACATTCCTTGCTTTCGCGGGTGGAAATAATCATTCCAGTATAAGGTACGGCAAGGCGGATACAGGCAACCAGTTTAGCGAAAGTATCGTCATCAATCCCATTATCAAAGACATCTGGATCAATGTCATCGGCGCGCTTGATGCGGGGGACGCTGATGGTATGTGGTCCCACACCAAAGGCAGCTTCCAGATGCTCAGCGTGCATTAAAAGGCCAGCGAACTCGTAACGGTATAGCTCCAGTCCAAACAGCACACCCAAGCCCACATCGTCGATACCGCCCTCCATGGCGCGATCCATGGCTTCGGTATGGTAGGCATAATCATGTTTAGGGCCGGTGGGATGCAGTTTTTCGTAACTTTCCTTGTGGTAGGTTTCCTGGAAAAGGATGTAGGTGCCAATGCCGGCATCTTTGAGCTTGCGATAATTTTCCACAGTGGTGGCCGCAATATTGACGTTGACGCGACGGATGGCACCATTTTTATGTTTAATCGAGTAAATGGTATCAATACATTCCAGGATATATTCAATGGGATTGTTAATGGGGTCTTCGCCGGCTTCCAGAGCCAGCCGCTTGTGTCCCATATCCTGGAGCGCGATGACTTCCCGTTTAATTTCTTCCTGGGTCAGTTTTTTTCGGGCAATGTGTTTGTTTTTGGCATGATAGGGGCAGTAAACACAGCCATTGATGCAGTAATTGGATAAGTAGAGGGGGGCAAAAAGAACAATTCGGTTACCGTAGAAATCTTTTTTAATCTGTTCGGCCAGGGCAAAAATTTCCTGATTTTTGTCTTCCAGTGTACAATCAAGCAGGATAGCTGCTTCGCGGTGGCTAAGGCCTTTTCGAAGTCTGGCTTTAGCTAAAATTTCGTCGATTAGCTTAGCATTGTTTTTATTGGCTTCAGCGTATTCCAGGCTTTCTAGAATCTCGCTGTGATCAATAAATTCGTCGGATTTCAGTGATTTTGGATTATACATTTTGTTGGTCCTTTCTTTGGGGTCAGATTAATCTTTCCCGTCAGTTAAATTTTATTATTTTAGTTTTTTGTAATCGCCGCGGTCAACGACTAGATGGCAACCAGTCGTTTCGATGCGTTTTTCAAGACAGACGCGACACTCTGCCGCTTCGTCGCCAGTGCAGATTTTGTTGTCGTAGAGGAGATACTTGCTCCTGACATCCGTTGGTGAAAGGTTAGGCATGACCACGTTTGCACCAGCTAGAATTCCCTTTTCCCGGCCAGTTGGATCAATGGTTCCCAGAGCTGTTGTTGCCGGCAGTAAGACGCTCGGCAGCATCAGCCGAATGATTGCCAGCAGGATGAGGGTCTGCACAAGGCTTCCGGCTGGTTCATTGGCAAAGGGAGTGGCGTGGTGGGGAATAAAGGGGCCGATCCCAACCATCTCAGGATCAAATTCCTTGAGAAAGAGTAAATCATCGATCAGGTTGTCTCTGGTCTGGAAGGGTGATCCAACCATCAGACCGCAGCCCACCTGATAACCGATTGCTTTAAGATCTTGCAGGCAGCGCCGGCGGTTTTGGATGGTCAGATCGGCGGGGTGGAGCTTCTGGTAATGATCCTGATTAATGGTTTCATGCCTCAGCAAATAACGGTCGGCACCGGCATCATAAAAAGCCTGATAGCTTTGCCGACTCATCTCGCCGATGGAAAGTGTGACGGCACAATCTGGGTGGTTTTTTTTAATGGCTCCAATCAGATCGATGATTTTATCATCAGAATAGTAGGGATCCTCGCCGCCCTGCAGAACAAAGGTGCGAAAACCCAGGTCATAGCCTTTAGCACAGCAGCTAAGAATCTGGTCTTGCCTTAAGCGATAACGCTCGGCCTGGCGGTTTGATAAGCGGAGACCGCAATAATAACAGTCGTTTTTGCAAAAGCTGCTAAACTCAATCAGCCCGCGCATAAAAACCTGATGACCGTAAACATTATTGCGCACTGCTTGTGCTCGCTCAAACAGATAAGCGCTTGTATCGGCGTTTAAGCCGTCGAGTAATAGTGCAAATTCTTCGCGGCTTAGTCTTTGTTCTTTTTCCAGTTTATCGATGAGTTTTTTCATGGTTGTAGTCTTTCATAATAATTTTAGTTTGCCAGTTTGAAAGGATATAACAGGCTTTGGTCAGACAGGGATCTCATTCGCTTATCGACGAGACAACATGAGAATAGGCTGTTTTGGCACTGACATCTTTTAATTTCCCGATTTTACCGGCTAATGCGCTGATAACATCCTGGGGTGCATCGATAGCGATGCTGATGATGTTGATCTTCCTTTCCCGGTAAGGAATCCCCATCCGGCCGATGATATATGGGCCATAGTCGTGCAGGACTGCGTTGAGTTTTTCAACAGCAGCTGGGTCTTCAATAATAATACCGATTACGGCGACGCGCGTTTCCATAATAATCCTCCTTTTAAAATTTAGACAAAAAAAGCACCTCGAAAGGCGCAAAAATCCGCAAAATTGCATGGACTCATTTGTCTTTCACTCAGAAAAATCTTTGTGTCAGTATGAATTCCTGTTATTGATTTGATCGGCGGAAGCTTCCAGCGATGTAATCGATAAAAATATAGCACAGATTTTTGTAAAAGGCAAGAGCTTTAAGGTGGATATTTTTGCATGGCGATTTGAAGGGCTTAAATTGCACTTTTTTAGATCACTTGCAATCAGTAAGAAGACTTGGGATTTTAAAAAGGCCAGACGCTTGGCTACAGAGGATAGAAAAGAAAAGATTAAGAAATAGTTAAAAATTGGTGTCAAATAGAAAATTTTGTCAAGTGAAGGTAATAATTCATCGTTTACATAGTCAAAATTGTATAAAGTTAACGATTTTTTAATAAAGTTAAGCTTTTATGCGTGATTAATCTATGGTATACTCTAAAAAACTTTTTGAAAGGGAGTGCCAGTTATGGATAGAATTAATATCATCACCAGCAGCGATGCCCGAGAATTTGCCCGTTTAATCAGTGAGGCCTGTGAAAAAGGTGGTCGCCTGGTGGGAGGGATAAAATCAGTACCCAAAAGTCAGGAAGATCAGTATGATTATGTAACCTTTGTCAGCTATGATCAGACATTGGTTTAAGGTCGGGGTAAAAGAAAGCTTAATAATTGAAGTTAAAAGTGGGTCTGCTATTGTGAAATCAGACTCGCTTTTTTGTGCAAAAGAATCATTTTAAGGTCTACAGTTTACTGAAAGCGGAGCAAGGCGTTTTTTTATTAGTGATCCTTTTGAAAATGATTAAAACAGCTGATAGGATGGCAACAATTTATTGCAATTTCTACTAATAATTTTTCATGGAATATGTTAAAATGCTATTAATTTCAGATGCGAAGGGGGGATATTATGAATCGTTTGGATCTGGAAGTTATCAAACCGTTAGTTGGCGAAAATGTTAAGGGAGAAGTCTTTGACAAGATGGATTACCATGTCAGTGATAAATTTGGCGTTTTTGTGCCTGAATCCGGCTGCTGTTTTGAACAGGCTCGGGAAAACCATGCTCACCCAGCTTTTTCATTTATAGTTTTTTCAGACCCGGAAGAATCTTTTTTTGAAGAAACAATTGATCTGCCCAGCAATCATTACTTAGGGGCGCTGATCGGCCCGAATGTTCCGCATAAGGAACTCGTCGAAGATGATTTTACTAAAGGTCTGGTGGTCTTTATTGAGCAGGAATTATTTGCAAACTGTTATCACTCCATTGCCAAACGGCAGTTTTCGGTCTACCACGGCTTTGAACTCTTTCCAATTCATGAAAACGTCGTCACTGAAATCAGTCGCTTTATGGAGGAACAGACCAAGTGTGTCCCTCCAAGGATGAAAGAATTGCTGGGAGAATCGATTACCCTGCAACTGATTCGCTCATACGAAAAAGAGGATGTTTTTCCTAAACCGGTCATTACTGTTTTTGACGTAGACGGAATACTTGATTATATGCAACAGAATTTAGGAAAGCCGATCTATATGCATGAGCTGGCTGAAAAAGCTGGGGTGTCAAAAGATCATTTTAATCGCTGGTTTAAACGTCAGACCGGAAAAACCCCGCTGGACTGCTTGATTCAAATTCGGCTTAAGGAGGCAAAACGACTTTTAACTGAGACTGGGACATCGATCACAGAAATTGCCAGAACTTGCGGATTTGGTAACATCGGTCATTTTTCCGCCGCTTTCAAAGGGCATTTTAAAATGACACCCACCGCCTTTCGCAGAAAGCATTATCGCGAAAACCTCAATGATCTATCACTAAACGGCTGACTTGTTCAGCCCCAAACTGAAGACAAAGTATTTTTAAGCACTTGAGCACCGACAATTGGCTTTTCAGTTGTCCGCCTCGGGGCGAACAGTTGCTGGAAATCGCTTATAACTAGTGATTTCAAATTGGGCAACTGTACGAATCCGCGCGCGGACTACGAAATCCAATTGGTCGGTGCGGGGTTTATCTAGAGACTGCGGCTGACTTGTTCAGCCTTTTTTTGATTGAGAAAAAGAGAAAAGGGTAGTAAATGCATAAAAGAGGAGGAGATGTCATGGAACGCATACACAGTGCACATAATAAGTTCTATATCGGAGCCTTTGAGGAAGATCCGGTGGCCTTTGTCACCTATCATCAAGAAGGCGAAAAGTTATTGGTAATCGAACATGTTTATGTTTCCCGGGAACTTAGGGAGCAGGGGATTGGTAAACTCCTGGTGCAGAAAATGGTGGAATATGCCCGCGAAAATGCTAAAAAGCTTAACAGTACCTGCTCCTATGCCGGTGCAGTGCTATCCCGGGAACTGGAGTATCAGGATGTCTATTCAGAATAGGGAATTAAATTGTAGAAAAAACAGGCTCTCGTCATGCAAGTGACTTTTGCATGGGAGTGCCTGTTTTTTGTCTGCGACTTTATTCCTGTAGTTTCTTCTCAAGGTAACGCTTCTGATACTTGAGCTCGGCATAGACACTGATTTTGTTAAGAATGAAAGGATTTGCCAGGCCGCCAATGATCCCGACGATGGGCAGTCCCTGAATAAATTTAGTGGTTAAGAGGATGGTGGAAAGCAACGCTGATGTGTCTTCCATATAATCGGTCAGATCAAGAGCAACGGCGTCGTAGGCATCGATTTGCTGACCGAGTTTGATGATCTTTTTATCATATTCTGCCTGCCTGGCTCCTTTGGTCATGGCACCACTTATCAACAGCAGCATATAAGATTTTTCAGAGTCAGACTTATCATGATAGCCGAAATGACCGGCAATTTCCGATAGTGTCCGGAGAATCATGGCAATGAAAATGGGGATATCGGGAATACCAATGCCCAGAAGTCCCAGGGCACCACCTTCAAGAGCTGAAAGAGACTGATTAAGCAGGGCTCCCTGACCAGCCGAGCGTTTCATTTTCCGAAAGTGCCTTTGGCTGGTGTGATTTTCAACCGCTTCATTGTTTTGCTTGTGCTGCGCTTTTATTTTATTGTCGTTGATTGTTTTTTCAATATAGGGCAGCCCTTTATCAAAGACCAGGGTGAAGCTTTTTAAAAAAGCGGTTTTTAGACTTGCCTCTAATTTAGGCGGGATTTTTTCTTCGACTTTTTCAAGCAGTGGATCGATGTTCTCTTGCAATAGTCGGTTTTCCTGACGACTCTTTATCCGATCTTCCCGTTTTTCAATCTTTCTTATTTCCCTGATTATTTTTTTATTATTTTTCATCTTGCGTCCATTTCTTTTGAACAAAGTATAATCTAAAAGTTTTAAATTTTTGTTAAAGCACAAGAAGGAAAAAATATTTCTTTACATACCTCGAAATATTAGGTATTATTACATAGAAGAACAAGGTAAATAATGAACAGAAAAGCAAATTATCGGTGCTCAGGTGTGATGCGAATGAGAAGAAATAAAGGAGGAAATGATGAATATTTCGAAAGATTTGATGGCGGCTTCGGCCATTCCTTTGATTTTGGCAATCCTAAAAAAAGAGGATTCCTATGGCTATCAGATGATTAAAGAGGTCAAAGTTTTGTCGGCAAATGATCTCCAATGGTCAGAAGGCATGCTTTATCCGGTTCTGCACCGGCTTGAGGAAAAAGAGTTAATCGAATCCTACTGGCAGACTCAAACCGGTAAACGAAAACGCAAGTATTATCGGATTACTCAAAATGGTCTGGCTGAACTGGAAGCCCAGAAAAAACAGTGGCAAGTGATTCAGCAAGCGCTTAACAAGACGGATGGCTGGTCGATTTTAACGGAGGTGAAGGCATGTTTGATTTAGAAAAACAGATTGCTGAATGGCGGGATTTTTTGCAAAAAAAAGGAAAAGTATCTGATTCTCATTTGTTGGAGATGGAATCTCATTTGCGCGATGAAATAGAAGATCTACAAACCGCCGACTTATCAGAAGAAGAAGCCTTTCTGATTGCGGTTAAACGTTTTGGTAATCTCCATGAGATATCCCGGGAATATCAGAAAGTGAACACCGATCAGCTCTGGAAGCAATTGCTTGTAAGTCCGGATGACGCACTGACACGAGATGATAATAAAAAACTAATTGGTCTGGTGGTGCTTTTCTCAGTCATGGCCGGCACCTTAATGAAGCTGCCGGAGTGGTTGGGGATTGCAGCAGATGACTTGTTCTTCCTGAAAAATTTCAGCTTTTTTATCCTGCCTTTTGTCGGTTTGTTTTTCCTGCTGAAAAACCGAATTGTCAATAATAAAATATGGGGCTTGCTGGGAATTTATGTGGTGCTGATTTTTCCTGTCAATCTCTATCCTTTTATTGAACCAAAGGATACGGCATTTTTGATGGCCTTGCATCTGCCGCTTTTTTTCTGGCTGATTACTGGCGTTTTCTATATGGGTCAGGAATGGAAAAGCAGTCGGGAGCGGATGAATTTTGTCCGTTTTACCGGCGAAGCCTTTATTTACGGAACCTTGATAAGCTGCGGCCTGGCAGTTTTATCGGTGTTTATTATAGCGATTTTTCAGGCCATTGATCTTGATGCCGGATTTTTCGTGGAGAATTTTCTGATCTATTATGGCATGAGTGGGGCGGTGATGGTCACCGTTTATTTAGTTGAAACCAAGAAAAGTATGGTCGAAAATTTTGCCCCGGTGCTGGCAAAGATCTTTTCACCTTTTTTTCTGCTTGCGATTATCGTTTTCTTGTTTACGATGCTTATCACTGGCAGGAGTCCTTTTATGGATCGAAATTATCTGATTGCTGTCGATTTTATGTTAATGATGGTTCTGGCTTTGGTGCTTTACGTGATTTCGGCCAGAGATCAGGCAGCGCCGGCAAATTTCTTTGATTATTTGAATCTGGCCTTGATTTTAACCGCCCTTTTGATTGATGGCATTGCCCTGTCAGCCATCGTTTTTCGTCTCAGCGCCTATGGAATCACACCCAACAAAATGGCGGCCTTAGGCGAAAATGTTGCCATGCTTTTTAATTTATTGGGGCTGGCTTATTATTATTTGCGCTTTATGCTGAAAAAGGCTTCTTTTTCACAATTAGTTAAATTTCAAACCGGATATTTTAATTATTATTTTATCTGGTTTGGATTTGTCGCTTTGGTTTTTCCGATTCTGTTCCAATTCAAATAAAAAAGTGATAGGAAAAGTAAGTCGTGTGAGAATAAGGATCCATAGCTTAATCATTTAGTTTGTTTGGTAATGAAATGGGAAAATATATGATAAGATCTTTTTTAAATTCAGAAAGAATATTTTTGTCATGGTGGATGATTCTGCAAACGCTTTAAAGAAAAGCTTTCTTGACAACTTTCTGATAAATTGATTATGATTGTAAAGATTGACAAGCAAAAGTTAGTCCTGATTACAATTAATCAGGTGGTGTCATATTAAGTTAGGAGAAAATAATGGGAATTCAGGAAGAAGCCTTACAAAAGCATGAAGAATGGCGGGGAAAATTAAGCATTGACAGCAAGGTGCCAGTGGAAAATGAAAAAGATCTGTCCCTGGCTTATACACCGGGGGTGGCAGAACCCTGTCGGATGATTGAAAAAAATAAGACCGATGTTTATAAGTATACGGGAAAAGGCAACACTGTAGCCATTGTGACGGACGGATCAGCGGTTTTAGGACTGGGTGATATTGGTCCGGAGGCCGGCCTGCCTGTAATGGAAGGAAAAGCGGTGCTCTTTAAGGAATTTGGTGGGGTGGATGCTTTCCCCATTTGCGTGGATTCCAAAGATGTAGATGATATTGTAAGAACCGTTTCGCTGATAGCGCCAGGATTTGGCGGCATTAACCTTGAAGACATCGCCTCTCCACGTTGTGCTGAAATCGAACGAAAATTAAAAGAGACCCTTGATATTCCGGTTTTTCATGATGATCAGCATGGCACGGCAGTGGTAGTCATTGCCGCCCTTTTAAATGCCTTGAAAGTGGTAAAAAAACAATGGAATCAGGTAACGGTTGCCATGAGTGGGGCTGGCGCAGCGGGTTCGGCAATTGCCCGGATGCTGCTTTCCATGGGCGTAAAAGATATTATCGTCTGCAGCAGCAAGGGGATTTTGTCGGCAGACGAAAGTTATGGCAACTGGGTTCACCAGGAAATTGCCCAGATGACCAATCAAAACCGGCTTAAAGGGAGCTTGGCTGATGCCATGAAGGGAGCGGATGTTTTTATCGGCGTTTCAGCACCGGGGATTGTGACCGCCGATATGGTTGCATCGATGGCTGCGGATGCCATTGTCCTGCCCATGGCCAATCCCGACCCGGAGATCGATCCGGCTTTAGCGCAAGCAGCCGGTGCTCGGCTTGTTGGCACTGGACGGTCTGATTATCCTAACCAGATCAATAATGTGCTGGCTTTTCCGGGGATTTTCAGAGGCGCCCTGGATGCCCGGGCATCCGATATCAACGAAGCCATGAAAATTGCTGCGGCCAAAGCCATTGCTGGTTTAATTAAAGAAGAGGAACTAAAAGAAGACTATATTATTGTGCCGGCGTTCGATCAACGGGTTGGAAAAGCCGTAGCGGCTGCTGTTTATCAGGCGGCCATTGATTCTGGCCTTTCACACTTGAGTCAATAAAAAGCGACTAGCGGTCGCATTTAAACTGATAACTAAGTTGTTAAGATTACCTGAGCACCGACAATTGGCTTTTCAGTTGGCTGCATCGGGGCGAACAGTTGCGCCAAAACCTTTATTATTAACATTTAAAATTGGGCAACTGTACGAAACCGCAGCAGCCTACGAAATCCAATTGGTCGGTGCGGGGTTTATCGATACACTAAAGCGATCGTCAGCTGCCTTTTTATGACGTTTTGTCTTCAACTGCCAGTCCGATTCCCCGGTGTTCAACAGACGTGGAAAAGACAATTAGGGTTTTGGTCTGGCCAAACTGTTGGAGATCACCGATAAAGGCATCCAGTTCGTGGGTACTAGGAAAACGGACCTCCAGGAGCATGGAATAGTCCCCAGTTACGCAATTACACTCAATGACATTGGGACATTGTTCAATATAAGGATAAAAGTCTTTCTTTTGAATCGGTTCGACTTTCAGATTGACAAAAGCTTTAATATGGAAACCCATTTTGATGGGATCAATAACGGCCTGGTATTTTTTAATATACTGGGCCTTTTCCAGTTGTTCAATACGGGCAGATACGGCTGGCGATGACAGATAAACCTGAGCCGCCAGTTCTTTGATAGAAATTCGGGCATCATTTTGTAGAATATTGAGAATTTTTAAGTCGATGGAATCAAGTTCCTTGTTTTTCATAGGCCCCCCTGAGCTTGAAATTGGGCCTGATTTATTCCAGAGTGGAAGAAAGCAGACGATAAATTTTAGTCATTATAACATAAAATAATTAAGTAAAAAAGAAAAACAACTGTAATATTAAAGTAATTTTGCCTAAAAAGTTAATGTATTTAAGCCGTTCTTCAATGTGGTGAAAAACGGCCTTTAAAAGACCAGTCATCTTCGAGATGGTGGTCAGTGCTTGGGGTAAGACATAAACTTCATGAAACGAAATAATTCTTGCCAAGATCAACTGATCAAAAACGCCATCAGCATATTATGAAACAGGCTTGCTTTTATAATATTTTTTCGATAAACTAAGCCAAGAAAGTGGAGGCGGACAAAATGGATTACCTCAATCAGAATATAGCGATCAATTTAAAACTGATCCGCAAAGAAAAAGGCATGAGTATGGATCAGGTGGCGGAACAAACCGGTGTAAGCAAAAGCATGCTGGGACAGATTGAACGCGGCGAAGCCAATCCCACAGTGGGAACGCTGGGCAAAATTATCAGCGGGCTAAGAGTCGATTTGCATGAGCTGATAAAAACGCCTGGAGTTGGCGTTTACGAAGTCAATCGTGACAAGCTGATACCAACAAAAGAAGTGCCCGGCCAGTACACGGTTTACACCTATTTTCCCTATGATAAAAATCGGCTGTTTGAAATTTATGAAATGGAAATTGAGCAGAGAGCCGTTTATCAAAGTGGCGGTCATGGTCAGGGAACTGCGGAGTATATTGTTGTCCACCAGGGTCTTTTATTGCTTGAGGTGGATGACACCTCATATGAAGTAAAAGAAGGGAATGCCATTTATTTTGGTACCAGTCTGGCCCACCGTTATATCAATAATGGGCAGGGCCAACTAAAATTCACTTCTGTTTTTGTCTTTCAAATGTAATGAATCGTACTAATAAGGAATTTTAATTCCCTTTTTTCAATATATTGGATCGATTGAATGATGATCATCGCCATTAACAAGCTAATATGCATATTAGCCGTTTTGGGTAATAAGATAATGCTGCTTCTGAAAAAAGATTTTTAATTTTTTTTTAGTGATAGTCGCCAAAGAATAATAAACTGGTGACAACTGTGCAGTATATTGAAAATTTTTAAAAGTAATAAAATAATAAATGGCTAAAATAAGCCGTTTAACTTTGATTTACTACGACAACACCGTTAAATTTGACAATATAGTGCACTCGTGTTATAGTTAACCTGTCAATTGGCAGGAACAAAGGCGTTCATACAGAAGGACTGTATGGCGCTTTTTTATTTGGAAGTGAATCAATGGTGATTTACCTTCCGTCTGGCTATCAGAGATAGCATTATCGAAAGGAAAAATAAAATGAGATTAAAAGACACCGGTCTCAGTAAAGAGGCGCTGAAAGAAAAAGTTGACAAATATATGATCGAAACCTATGAAAGGTTTGATTTTATAGCAGAAACGGCGAAAGATATGTATATCTACGACGAAAATGGCCAGGAATATTTGGATTTTTACGCTGGAATTGCGGTTAACAGTGCCGGCAATGGCAATGAAAAAGTCATCAAGGCGGTGCAGGATCAGGTTGCCGACATTATTCATACCTTCAATTATCCCTACACCATTCCCCAGGCTTTGCTGGCTGAGAAAATCTGTACCTCCATTGGAATGGACAAAATATTTTTTCAGAATTCCGGTGCTGAATCCAATGAAGCCATGATTAAAATGGCCCGGAAATATGGGGTTGAAAAATATGGTCCCCACCGATATAATATTGTGACTGCCAGCATGTCATTTCATGGTCGAACCATGGGCGCGCTAAGCGCGACTGGCCAACCGCATAATGCTTGTCAAATCGGATTTGGTGATATGACACCTGGTTTTAGCTATGCGGAGTTTAATAATCTCGCATCTTTTACCGAGGCGGTCAATGACAATACCATTGCCATTATGCTGGAACCCGTTCAGGGAGAAGGCGGCGTGCATCCAGCCACTCAGGAATTTATGGCAGGAATCCGCAAGCTTTGTGATGACAAAGGCCTGCTTTTGCTGCTTGATGAAGTTCAGACGGGTTGGTGTCGAACCGGCGCAACCATGTCATTTATGAATTATGGCATCAAGCCGGATATTGTGTCCATGGCTAAAGCTATGGGCGGTGGGATGCCAATTGGCGCCATTTGTGCGACTGATGAAGTGGCAAAAGCCTTTACCATGGGATCACATGGCACCACATACGGCGGACATCCGGTTTCGACTGCGGCTTCACTGGCTCAAATTACCGAGCTGCTGGACCGTGATATGGCTGGTAATGCTAAAGACATGGGTGACTATCTGATGAATCAGTTAAAAACCTTGCCCCATGTTAAAGAAGTACGGGGACAGGGCTTGCTGATTGGAATAGAATTTGATGACAGCATTTCCGGTGTGGATATCAAACACCGAGTGCTTGAGAAAAAACTTTTAGTAACGGCGATTGGCGCACACATTGTACGTTTAATCCCGCCGCTTATTGTCACAAAGGAAGATTGCGATAAAGCCTGCGCGATTCTGCGCGAGGCGGTAGAAGAAGCGATAGCTTAATAAACATAAAAACAATGGGGTTTTTAAGTCTAACCAGTTGATCTGGTTGGGGATTAAAAACCCTGTTTTTATTTTCTAGGACTTATATGAATAATCGACTCCATGGAACAAAATATTGTTAATGATAAGAAAGAAGTCTAAAAATAAATTAAAAAAGGAGCCAGCTATGAATAAGAGTGAATCGAAATTTGATAAAGTATTAAGTACCAAAGATATATTTGTAATCGCCTTTGGCGCAATGATTGGTTGGGGCTGGGTTGTCAATACCGGGATCTGGATCGAATCCGCTGGAGCTCTGGGCGCGGCCCTGGCATTTTTAATCGGTGGTATCATGGTATTGTTTGTCGGCCTGACCTATGCCGAGCTGACTGCTGCCATGCCCCAGTGCGGCGGTGAGCATGTGTTTTCTTACAAGGCCATGGGGCCAACAGGATCGTTTATCTGTACCTGGGCGATCATTCTGGGTTATGTTTCGGTTGTAGCCTTTGAAGCCTGCGCTTTTCCAACGGTTATCCAGTATTTAAGCCCAGACTTTTTAAAAGGTTATATGTATACTGTTGCCGGCTTTGATATCTATGCATCCTGGGTGGCTGTAGGAGTTGTGACGGCTATTATCATTACCGCCATTAATATTTTGGGCGCTAAGACGGCGGCAAAACTGCAGACTATTTTGACGGTGCTAATTGCCGGTGCTGGCATTCTCTTAATTGCCGGATCGGTGATTAATGGTGATGTATCCAACATTTCAGCCAATATGTTTACGGATATTGCAGAAAGTGGCTCAACGGCCCTTGGCGGTGTCCTGACGGTTGCGGTGATGACACCTTTTCTCTTTGTTGGTTTTGATGTAATTCCCCAGGCGGCGGAAGAAATCAATGCCGGCTTCAAGAAAATTGGGATGATTATGATTTTGTCGATTGTGATGGCAGTGGCCTTTTACGCCCTGATTATCCTGGCGGTTGCTTATGTCATGCCATTATCAGCTATGGCTGATTCCAACCTGGTTACAGCCGATGCCATGGCTTATGCTTTTGGCTCATCGATTATGACAAAAGTATTGATTGTTGGTGGCATGGCGGGTATTATCACCAGCTGGAATTCCTTTATGATTGGCGGTAGTCGAGCCATGTTTTCAATGGCAGAATCAAATATGATTCCCAACGTCTTTGCCAAGTTGCACCCTAAATTTAAAACACCGGTTTATGCCATTGCGCTCATTGGCCTGCTCTCAGTGATCGCCCCCTTCTTTGGCCGAAAAATGCTGGTTTGGATTGTCGATGCCGGCAGCTTTGGTGTTTGCCTGGCTTATGCCATGGTTTCAGCCTCATTCCTGATTTTGAGAAAAACTGCTCCCGAAATGAAAAGACCTTATAAAGTGAAGTTTGGAACACTGGTTGGCAGTCTGGCTTTGATACTCTCAGGGCTTATGACGGTGCTTTACGTGGTGCCCTTACCCTTTGCTTCGACGGCGCTGGTAGCCGAGGAGTGGGTTATGGCCGGTGGTTGGGCAGTGCTGGGACTAGTCTTCTATGTTTATTGCAAGGCAAAGTACAAGGAGGAATTTGGTCGCCATATCGACGTGGAATTTGAAGATATCGATGAACAGGTAAAGAATCCCGTTCGAGCAAAAGGTGTACTTGAATAAAGTTTGTCTGTCAGGCGTTAAAAAGACGTAATTGAAAAAACAATTTGTCGGATTGATGCAGATTTGAATGATCAGAAAGAATCAATGGACTACAAGTATCAAAAGGCTTCGCTTTGGTTTCAAGCTTAAAAAAGTGTGAGCTATGATATAGTATTTGAGAAAGAAAGGATAAGTATGAATCCCTTTAATTTTAAAATCCCACAGGAAATCATATGTGGAAAAGACTCTATAAAAAAAATCCCGGAAATTTTAAAAAACAATGACCTGCAAAAAGTACTGGTGATCTCCGGTCCACATTTAAATAAAATGGGTGTCGTTTCCCAAGTGACCGATTTATTAAGCCAGGCTGCTATTGACTTCGCAACTTTTGTGGAAATTGAAGCCAATCCTTCGGTTGAAACCGTCAATGCGGCGACAAAGGCTTTTCTTGACAGTCAGGCAGATTCTATTATAGCTTTGGGCGGGGGATCGCCCATGGATGTGGCCAAGGCAGTTGGGATTTTGGCTAAATTTGGTGGCTCAATCACCGAATACGAGGGCGCTCATAAGGTGCCGGGGCCCATTATCCCTTTAATTGCCATTCCCACTACGGCGGGCACTGGTTCAGAAGTAACGGCTTTTTCAGTGATTACCGATAAGAGTCGAAATTATAAACTGACGGTTTTCAGCTATGAACTGCTTCCTGCTTATGCCATACTAGAACCCGCCCTGGTCATGACAACACCTCCAAAAACCGCGGCGGCCTGCGGCATTGATGCCATGGTTCATGCTATCGAGGCGTATTTATCAAAAGCGGCATCCCCCTTTTCTGATGCCATGGCCGAAAAAGCGTTGACCTTATTAGGAAAAAACATTCGTCCTTTTGTAGCTGATCGCAGCAATGAAGAAGCGGCAGAAGCAATGTTGATCGGTAGTATGTTTGCCGGAATTGCCTTTGCCTGGGCCAGACTGGGTAATGTTCATGCTATGGCGCATCCCTTAGGCGGTTTCTTTAATGTTCCCCATGGAGTGGCCAATGCCATTTTACTGCCGGCAGTTCTGGAATACAATGCCCTTTCCGATACTGGCCGTTATGAAAAACTCAATGAGCTGATTTTTGGTCAGACTGATCATTTTAAAGGTGCTGATTTTATCAATGCCATTCGTCTGCTGCTAGCAGATCTGGGGATTCCCCAAAATCTGCAAGCCCTTGGTGTAACAAAGGATCTGATTCCGGCAATGGCAAAAGATGCCATGAAAAGCGGTAATATTCTGGTTAACCCCAGAACGTCCACCGTTGAAGATATTGAAGCGCTTTATTTAAAAGCTTTTTAAGGGAGGCTCTAATGGAACAAAAAATAAAATTGACGGTCAAATCATCCGGATGCCCTTTTTATGCGGCGGGTGATCAGGTGATCTTTGATGGCCCAATACTTGATAAGGAAAAGAGCGGAAATTTTTGCATGATGGCTTTAAATGCCGTGTTTCCTTTCATTTATGCGGCCAGAAAAGGTGTCATCACCGACCAGCTGCTGCAATGTCCCGATTGCGATGAAAAAGTAACCTTTCTCTTGCAAAAAGCCGAGTAAACTGACACTGAGCCCATGAAATTCATGGGCTCGGACTGAAGACAAAGTTAATATTGAATACCCGAGCACCGACAATTGGCTTTTCAGTTGTCCGCCTCGGGGCGAACAGTTGCTGGAAATCGTCAATAATTAGCGATTTCAAATTGGGCAACTGTACGAATCCGCGCGCGGACTACGAAATCCAATTGGTCGGTGCGGGGTTTATCTACACACTGAGCCCATGAAATTCATGGGCTTTTTTTGAATTAAAATGAGCATTTGTTTAGACCTTGCAAAAAAATATAAAATACTGGATTTTAAAGCAAAAATCTTATAAAATGTAGGTGATTAAATTAAGAAAGAGAAATGAATGAAAAAACCTAAACTCAGTAAAAAAATGCTCCTGATTGTTGGTATTGTTCTTTTGATGCTGATCGTTGTGGGCATCATCCTTGTGTTTTTTGTCTTTAAACCAGGCGACAGTACAGTTGAGGCCAGTGATGAAAGTGTCACCAGCGAAGAGGCGGAAAACTCAGAAATCCCTACGATCGGGCAGGATCAGTCCTACTACAATTTTTACAATCAAATTGAACTGAATATGAGTAAAGCGGAAGTCAACCAGCGCTTGGGGATGGAACCGATTATGGAAGCGGATGGCTCATTCCATTATACCGACATCAACACAGGCTATTCGGTTAATGTTTTCTTTAATGTAAATGATCAGGTCGTTTTAAAGGCACTTATCCCGCCCATTGGCGGCGGTGATTGGATTGATCTCTGTACCGCGGATGTAAGCCAGAGCCAGGTAGATGGAATTACGGCCGGAATGACCTATCAGGAAGTCAAAAAGCATTTAGGCGGC
Source organism: Eubacteriaceae bacterium (assembly GCA_030156895.1). Classification (GTDB taxonomy): domain Bacteria; phylum Bacillota; class Clostridia; order Eubacteriales; family Eubacteriaceae; genus Acetobacterium. Next base: position 70,401 of record JASGLP010000001.1, read on the forward strand.
GACGGCTTATTAAGAATTGAAATGATTGAAACCGGCACAACAGACCACGTCATTTACGGCCTGGCCTGGATGAATGCCGATTTCTCTTATATACTAGTCTCCTTTGATGGGGATACCCAAAAAGTAATTGGGTCAATTTATTCTGAGTAACAGGTGCTAAGCACCTGTCAGACTGAAGACAAGGTTAATTTTGAATACCTGAGCACCGACAATTGGCTTTTCAGTTGTCCGCCTCGGGGCGAACAGTTGTTGGAAATTGCCTATAATTTGCGATTTCAAATTGGGCAACTGTACGAATCCGCGCGCGGACTACGAAATCCAATTGGTCGGTGCGGGGTTTGTCTACAAACTGACAGGTGCTTAAGCACCTGTTTTTTTGATGGCGCAAGTGTCTGAATCGAGGATTTTGTAGAGCAGCTGATAGAGGGTTTGAGCCTCTTCAGGGCTTAAAGGCAGGCAACTGACAATTTGTTCAGGGATTGACAAGGCTTCTTTTTTAAGTGCTTTGCCGGCATCGGTGAGGGTGATCATAACACTTCTCTCATCTTCTTTTGAGCGCACCCGGACAAGGTAGCCACTTTGTTCCAGACGCTTTAATAAAGGGGTCAGCGTGCCGGAATCCAGGTAGAGATATTGGCCCAGACTTTTTACGTTGATGGATTCATGTTCCCAGAGAACCATTAGGGTAATATATTGGGTATAGGTCAGTCCCAGGCGGTTGAGGAGTGGTTTGTATTGCCTGACAACCTCTTTGGCTGCAGCATACAAGGGGAAACACAGCTGGTTTTTAAGTTTAAGACTTTCATCGTTCATTGTTTTTTTCCTTTTTGTCTCTATTTTACCGCTGCTTGAAAAACTTAGCAAGAAAACTTATTGAGCAAGCAGCTTTTTCAGTTCAGCTTCAATTTTATCAGGGGTGTCTTTGGGGGAATAACGCTTAATGACATTGCCCTTTGAGTCAATTAAGAATTTTGTGAAATTCCATTTAATGGCTGAACCCAGCAGGCCGCCTTTTTCAGATTTCAGATAAGTGTAAAGAGGGGCTTCATTAGCGCCGTTGACATCGATTTTATCAAATAGCCGGAAAGTTGTACCGAATCGGGATTCACAGAAAGTTTTTATTTCGCCCGTTGTTTCTGGTGCCTGATTGGCAAACTGGTTGCAGGGAAAATCGAGAATTTCGAAGCCTTCTGACTGGTAGCGGTCATATAAGTCCTGCAGGCCTGAGTATTGAGGGGTTAGGCCGCAGTGAGTAGCGGTATTGACAATCAGCAGTACCTTGCCCTCGTAGTCGCTTAATGATACATCCAAACCTTGAGCATCTTTAACAGTAAAATCATATAGTTTCATCTTTATCTCCTTTGAAGTAAATCTTTTTTCTGCAATCATTGTATCGCACATTTAAATTGCGCGCAATACAAACGTGCGATATTTAATAAATATTTAAGAATGTTTGATTTTGTAGCTTGAGAGCGTGACACCTAAAGAATTATAAAAATATTTTTTAGATAAGTGATTGCGGAATTGTTTAAAATTTAAAAGGCAATTGGAAAAACTTTTAGCATTTTAAAATGTGCTACTTTTTTTTAAGTTGTGACTGTTTCTTCATTTTGATCTAGGGCATCAATTTTCTTGGGCTTCCCAGAAGCTTCTCGCCTCCTGTAAAAGGGCATCAGTCGTTCTAACCGGCAACTGGGGATACCAATCTTCTGTGAATAGCTGCTGATAGCGTTTTTGGGCAAAACGATCATCAATTAAAAAAATCACTCCCTTGTCCTTGTCACTTCTGATAACCCGTCCGGCCGCCTGAAAGACTTTGTTCATACCGGGATAGACATAGGCATAGTCAAATCCCTGATGATTTTTTTGGTTGAAATAGTCTTTTATCAGATCCCGTTCACCGCAGATTTGGGGAAGTCCAACGCCGACAATGACAGCGCCGATTAAGGCATCGCCACACAAATCAATACCTTCCGAAAAAACACCGCCCATGACACAAAAGCCAATTAGCTCCGTCGCGGGATTCTGTTTGAAACGCGCAAGAAAGTTTTCCCGGTCATCCTCGCTCATTTCACTTTCTTGTTTTACACAGTTATGGTCAGGAAAGTTTTGGATAAATAATTCGTACACCTTATTCATATACTGATAAGATGGGAAGAAAAGCAAATAATGGCCGGTTTTGACACCAAAGAGTACATCCAAAAACTGAGTGATCTGTTCACTTGTTTCTTCCCGATCCGAATAGCGGGTGGAGACCGCATCAGCAAGGAGGACAGCGCGTTTTTGGGCATCAAATGGCGAAGGGAACTGAAGGTGATAGGTCTTTTCATTGCCGCTGAGCAGTTCTTTATAGTAGGCCAAAGGAGTTAAAGTGGCGGAAAAAAAGATGGTGGCCTGAGCCAGACTGGTCACTTCATTGAGCAGTCGCGAAGGATCCAGGCAAAAGCGTTTAATGATGGTATCTGCTGAGGTATTTTCCACATAGGTGACATAACGCTGGTCCATGAATTCGCTAGTTTTCAGATAAGTGAGGGCCAGAAAATAAAAGGATAAAAGATCGGCATGATGGGGATGCTGCTGGTTATCGTTTAACCATTCTTCGGCGATGGAAATAAAATGATATAAATGGCCATCCAGGTCTTTTGGGTCATCTACCAAAACGCTTAGGCCGTTACCGACACAGCTTTTTTTTAAGGCCAACATGTAGTTATTGAGATTTTTTAAGGGTGACAGCAGTCTTTTATCAGCGTCTTTTAAATCTCGTTTCAGGCTCAGAATCATTTTTTTACTGACTTGGGCAGAAAACATCTCGCGGCTGCGATCCACAAGATTATGGGCTTCATCGATAAGAAAAATACTATTTTTGCCGTCGACTAAAAGGTATTTAAGAGCCACTCGGGGATCAAAGACATAGTTATAGTCACCGATGATGACATCACAAAATGAAGCCAGATCGAGCGAAAACTCAAAGGGGCAGATCTGATGCTTTTGGGCGTAGTCTTCAATGACCCTTCGGGAAAATTGTTTTTTGTCAGTCAATAGCTCGTAGAGGGCATTGTTGACCCGGTCAAAATGACCTTTTGCATAAGGGCAGTGTTCAGGGTCACAAATGCGGGTCTCCATAAAACAGATTTTGTCTTTGGCAGTCAGCGTCACACTGTTTAGCAGCAGTCCTTTTTCAGCCATCAGAAAAAGCGCCTCTTCAGCGACCGCTCTAACAATCGTTTTGGCGGTCAGATAAAAGATGCGCTCGGTATCGGCTTCGGCAATGGACTTAATGGCTGGAAAAAGCGTGGAAATTGTCTTACCGATCCCGGTAGGTGCCTGAATAAAGGTCTTTTCTTTAGCCGTGATGGTTTTGTAAACGGCGATCGCCAGTTGTCTTTGGCCCTTGCGGTAATGGGGATAAGGAAAGGACAGATTTTTTATTGACTGATTGCGGGCGGTCTGATGATCAGATTCAAGTTTTGCCCAGCTCAGGTAGTGATCGAGGAGGGTGTAAAAGTAGTCTTTAAGCTCCGTTAAATGAAAGACTTCCCGAAGCGTTTTGATCGCTTCGGTTTCTAGCTGAAAATAGGTTAACTGAACAGCGATTGGGTCTGTGCCTTCCTGCAGGGCAATCATGGCTGCGTAAATTTTTGCCTGTGCCCAGTGAAGGGGATAGCCTTGCGGGGGGAGCTCATCAAGTGGCCGGGTCGTCGATTTGATTTCATCGATAACTGGAATGGCCTCATTAATAAAAATGCCGTCAGCTCGGCCTTCGATTAAAAAAGTAAAGCCTTTATAATCAAGCTGATATTTGAGGGCGATTTCAGCCTGATAGTCGGCTTCCGAATAAGATCTTTGCACTTTCTGGTGAGCCCGGGTGCCTTCCAGGGCTCGTTTGCTTTTAATAAACTGGGCATCAATATCGCCGGAACGATGAATAAATTCCACAAATTTTCTGACTGATAACTTGATTTCCGGCAAATTTTCCATGACTACCTCGTCTTGTAATAGCTTTTGAAAACATATAAAAGGTGCACTGTTGAGCACCGCAGTGTGTAGACAAACCCCGCACCGACCAATTGAATTTCGTAGTCTGCTGCGGTATCGTACAGTTGCTATTTTAGGAATGGCTAAATATCAACTTTTCTGTGCAACTGTTCGTCCCGATGCAGACAACTGAAAAGCCAATTGTCGGTGCTCAGGTATTCAAAATTAACTTTGCCTTCAGTCTGAGCTGCACCGTTTAGTTTTTGATCGTGATCACACTTTTGGCGACGCCATCATCATTGACCTGAGCAAAATAGCGATAAAGGATTTCTCTGATATCCTGGGATATTTGGACAGAATAATCCTCCAGGTCATAATCGTCTTTCGCGGCGATAATTGCGGCTATTTCTTCTTCGGTGTAAAGATCACCCATTAAATCGATCTCTAAGGTCTTGTTGTCGGTACTGACAATGGCGCGGATGGTGGTGGTGGAGGCGGTATCAACCTCGGCGTTAATGTAATTTTCTACCCGGGTGCTGATCATGGTGTTGACAAAAGAGGTATAAGCGGTATATACCGATGAAATTGTCGCCGGCAGGGCGATTAGAATAATACCGACCAGGATGGCTTTTTTGATGAAGGCATTATATTTTTGGTAGACACTGAGCTCTGGTCGCAAATTCATGATCTTAACGATTAAAAAAGTAGCTAAAATGATAAAAAAGGCATTAATTGTAAAGAGATAAGAAGCCCCCAGAATAAAGTCCAGGTTTTGATTGGCGATCCCAAATCCGATGGTGCACATAGGTGGCATCAAGGCAGTGGCGATGGCGACACCAGGAATAACGTTGGATTTTTCCCGACGGGTGGCACCGATAATCCCGGCTGCGCCGCCAAAAAAAGCGATCAGCATATCGAAGAAAGACGGTTCGGTGCGGGCAATCAGTTCGCTGGTGGCAGTATCCAAAGGTGAAAATAAAAAATACAGACTTGAACCAATCAGGGCGATGATGATCTGCAGGCCGAATTTGACAAAGGCATCGCGCAAAAGAAAACCATCGTAGATGGCGGCACTGTAGCCGATGGTGATAATCGGGTTCATCAGCGGGGAGATCAGCATGGCCCCAATAATAACAGCCGTTGAGTTGACGTTTAACCCCACAGAGGCAATAATAATGGCGCAAAATAGAATAATTAAAGGCGCCCCGTTTAGCCTGATTCCGGAAACGATTGAGCCGTGAATTTCTTCCGGATTGAGCTGATCATCTTTAAGATTGTCAATTAGCGAGTTGACTAAATTTAAAAAATATTCTTTCATAAATTCTCCTGTAAACTTTAAATGAATTTGTAAGACACATAAAATCAGGTAAAATTTTCAGAAAGATCAGCTGGATTCACCGATTTCTGCGATACATTCCTTCAGCCAGGAGATATAGGTTTTTTCACGCATGATGGCACCTTTTAGAACCAGGTAATCGCAGAATTCCGGGCTTATTTTGCTGCTTTTTTTTAAGTTGCAAGCTTGTGTTGACATAGTGTTTTCAAGTTTGGCCACTTTTTCAAGGCGCTGGGACAGTTGGGACTCAAAATGATCCAGGATCGTCTGCGCGGGCAGGCTTTCCATAAAAAATGCCTTCAGTCGAAAAATATCTTTTGGTGTAGGTTCTAGGGGATCAATGGTAGCCAGCCAGGCAAAAAGATCCTGCTGGCCGATATCTGTAATTGAATAGAGTTTCTTTTCCAACTTTTCACCCTGGAGAACAATCTCATAAGTAATCAAGCCTTCAGCCGTTAATTTTTTCAGTTCGGGATAAATCTGAGAGTGGTTGGCATACCAGAAGTTGACCAGATCTTTATTAAATACCTTGGACAGATCATAGCCGGTCATTGCTTCGCGGTTGATCAGCCCAAGAATGGCATATTTTAGTGTTCGCATAAAGGCCTCTCTGAGAATAAAATTTCATTCTTATTTTACAACACTTTAAACTTTTTGTCATGATTTTGTTAAATTAATCAGCCGAACAAAAAATATAAACATGTATATATTGACATGTATATATCAAAGGGTTATAATGGCAGCAAGAAAATCGGAACCAGCAGACAAAAATGATTTGCTGCAGGTAAGTCTGGATCGTTAAATCAGAAGGAGTCATAAATGGAAAGAAAGTACCCTAATCTATGTAAACCTATTCAAATTGGTGATGTTGTATTCAAGAATCGGATGTTCTCGGCCCCCATGGGCGGAACAGATATAACAGCGGACTGTACCATTGGTCCTAAAACGACAGCCTTTTATGAACTGCGAGCCAAGGGCGGCGCGGCTTCCGTTACCGTCAGTGAAGTGGTTGTTCATCCTGAAACAGAAGGATCGCATATGTTCCATCTAGACCTGCAGACAGTGGGCTCTTTATCAAGCTTCACTTATACAGCGGATGCCATTCGTCGTCATGGCGCCATTGCCAGCGTGGAATTGTCGCACTCCGGGCAATATGCCGGAACCTATCTGACAGACAAGGATAAAAAACAGGGGCTGGCCCAATGGGGACCCAGTGAAACCGTTCGTCCTGACGGTTTGCCGGTTAAGGAGCTGACAGTTGAACTGATCGCTGATATTGTCGCGGCTTATGGGCGATGTGCGGCTCTGGCCAAGCGTGCCGGCTATGAAATGATCATGGTTCACGGTGGACATGGCTGGTTGATTAATCAATTTTTGTCACCCTATTTCAATAAACGAAAAGACCAGTATGGTGGAAGCCTTGAAAATCGAGTCAGATTTGCCCAGGAAGTATTAGATAGTGTAAGAGAAAATGTAGGCCCAGGATTCCCGATTGAGTTTAGAATGAGCGGTTCAGAACTTTTCGATGGCGGTTATACCCTTGAGGATGGCGTAGAAATTGCCAAGCTGATGGAATCACGCGTTGATTTATTACATATCTCGGCCGGAACCTATCAGCGGGGATTTGGCACCACCCATCCATCGATGTTTGTACCCCATGGCTGTAATGTTTATCTAGCCGCGGAAATTAAGAAACACGTGAGTGTGCCAGTGGCAACCCTGGGCGGTCTGAATGATCCGGAAATGATGGAAGAAATCATCGCCAGCGGTAAAGCGGATGTGGTTGATATGGCCAGAGCTTTATTGGCTGATCCTGAACTGCCGGAAAAAGTTATGGAAAATCGAGATGAGGATATCGTTAAATGTCTGCGCTGCTTCGTCTGTATGGCTGAACGAGCGGTTACTTCGACTAGACGCTGCGCGGTCAATCCTTTAATTGGACGGGAAATCGAAGGGATGGAAATTATTCCTGCCGCCAAAAAGAAAAAAGTGCTGGTGGCCGGTGCTGGCCCTGGCGGACTTCAGGCGGCGTTGATTGCTGCCAAAAGAGGCCATCAGGTTATTCTGTGTGAAGCCAGTGATGAAGTTGGCGGTATTTTAAAAGGTGAACGAGCTATTCCCTTTAAATATGAAATGTATGAATTGGGAAAAACCCTGGCTAAGCTGGCTGAGGATGAAGGGGTTGAAATTCGTCTCAATACAAAAGTCACAAAAGACTATGCCTTAAAGGAAGCGGCTGATGCCCTGATTATTGCGGTCGGTTCAGAACCCTTAATTCCGCCAATCAAAGGGATTGAAGGGGAAAATGTCATTGTTGTTAATGATTATTATCTGAAAAAAAATCAGGTAAAAGATTCTGTGGTCGTCCTGGGTGGTGGTCTGGCTGGTTGTGAAGCCGCCATTCACTTTGCCCGAGAAGGGAAAAAAGTCAGTCTGGTGGAAATGCGGGATGAGCTGGCAGTGGATGCCAATATTCGTCATCGCCCGCTGCTGCTCGATGAGATTAAAAAATGCCAGATTGCAGTTCATACTGGCCTAAAAGGAATTGAAGTTCAGGATGCCGGTGTATTGTGCCAGGATCAGGATGGTAAAGAAATGTTGATTTCAGGTCAGACGATTATTGCTGCGATGGGCCAGAAAGCATTGCGCCAAACCGTGGAAGAGCTCTATGACTGTGCCCCAAGAGTGGCAACAATTGGCGATTGCGTTAAGCCTGCTAATATTACTGCGGCGGTGTATCAGGGTCACCATGCAGCATTGGATATATAGACGATTGAGCTGATTCTTTCAGTTTTGAGTCCGGGAACACTTCCCGGACTTTTTATATTTTTTGCAAAATAGTGCCATGATTGGTCAAAAATTTAGCCTCTTTTATATTAGAAGCAGTTACAGAAAGCTTGACAGAAAAATTCGCGATAATTGCGATTGATAGCGTCTTTTTGGTGATTGGAATAGCTGATAGATAGGAATAAGATCAGTAAAAAATCTAGGGAAAAAGCAGAAAATATGTTATAATTTGTTTTAGCTTAAATTGCATGGATTAAATGATTGTATGCAAGTTCAATTAAAAATAGCGATAACTTATGAGTGAATTTTGAAAGGAGCTTAGAAATGAAATCACTTTCCATTAGAACAAAATTGTTGATTCTGGTGATTATTCCTTTACTGGTGTCAGTGATGATTACAACCATCGCCACCAGAAATGTCAACAGCATCAGTGAAGATTTAACTAAAACACTGTATGATCAGGGTTTTATAAGTGTGGCGGAGGTGTTAAACGCAGATCGTGACACTTATCAGGCCATTGATGCCATCAATACCATGAGTCGGATGATGCTGTCTGATTCCTTAGATGAGGAGATGCATAGCAGTATTCAGACCGACTATCAGGAAAATGTTGATCAGGCCACGGAGCGCATGACTGCCGCTGTTGATATCCTATCGGAAAATCGGGATTTCTGGGAGGGTTTCACTGATGCAGAAAGCGGCATGACGATTTTTGAACATTATGATGCCTTCGTTCAGGCTTTTTCAGACTGGCAGATTGTTGCCCAGGAGGAACTAGCAGGGTCAACCGGTAATCCGGAATTTTTAAGCAGTTTTGAACAAGCAAGAAATCACATTAATGCCATCGGAGAACTTATTGAAATGGGGCTTCAGGAATCGATTGCCCAGAGCCAGGCCCAGAAGGCGACAATGATCACAGCGATGATTGTCATTAATGTGCTGGGTTTAATCGTTGTGATGCTCTTATCGACTTATCTGATTAAAATGATTACAAGGCCACTAAAACAATCTGTTTTAATGCTGCAGGACATGGTCAAAGGAAAATTAAGCAAACGGCTGGCCATTGATCAAGAGGATGAAGTTGGGGTTCTGGCTAAAAATCTCGACTTATTTGCAGATAATCTGCAGCAGCATGTTATTGGAACGATGAAAGAGATATCGGTGGGAAATCTTGATCATAAGCTGCTCATTTCAGATCCCGAGGACGAAATTACACCGGTCATGATGACGACGGTTGAAAATATCAAAGCGCTGATCAGCGAAGTGGATCTTTTATCCCAGGCAGCCGTTAAAGGACAGTTGCAAGAGCGGGGAGATACTAACAATTTTGCTGGTGCTTATCAAGAGGTCGTGGAAGGCTTTAATGCGACCCTGGATGCCATTGTTGCCCCACTGAATACAGCCGCGGCCACCATTGATCAAATTGGTAAGGGTGTGATTCCGCAAAAAATTATACAGACCTATCAGGGTGATTTTGAAGTACTTAAAAACAGCATCAATGCCTGTATTGACGGGCTTGAGGGTCTGGTTGAAGGCAGTTCAGTGCTGGCAAGAATGACAGCTAATGATTTTGATGCCCGGGTGGAAGGTTCTTATCAGGGGATTTTCAAAGAAATCGCCGATTCGGTTAACAAACTGGGCGTTCAGATTGGCCAGATGATCGATGTGCTGGAAAATGTTTCCAATGGTCAATTAAAAGATCTGCCTATCCTTGAAGGCCTGGGCAAACAGAGTGAAGCGGATCGCTTGTTGCCGACCATGATACGAATGATTGAGAATCTTAAACTTTTAACCGAAGAGACCAGGATGCTTTCAAATGCAGCGGTTGAAGGTGTGCTTTCGACACGTGGGGACGCAGATAAATTTAGCGGAGAATACAGAAGTGTTATTAGCGGAATTAATGAAACTTTGAATGCTGTGATAGAGCCAGTTGAAGAAGCCTCTCAGGTGCTGCAGGAAATGGCAAAAGGCAATCTTTCGGTAACGATGACAGGTGACTTTAAAGGGGATCATGCAGTCATTAAGCTGGCACTTAATGAGACGATCGAAAACCTGAAAAATTACGTTTATGAAATATCCCATGTCTTGGAGGAGATGGGCAAGGGGAACTTAAATCAGCAAATTTCCGCTGACTACCGTGGCGATTTTATTTCGATTAAAAATTCATTTAACAACATTATTGAGTCAATGAGTCAGGTGATGGGCGATATCGGTGATTCTGCTGAACAGGTTGCTTCCGGTTCAAAACAGGTTTCAGACGGCAGTCAGGCCTTGTCACAGGCATCAACCCAACAGGCCAGTACAACCCAGGAGTTGACGGCTTCCGTTATTGAAATTGCCGATCAGACCAAGAAAAATGCGACCAATGCTAATCAGGCCAATCAACTGTCAACCGAAGCCAAACAAAAGGCCCTGCAGGGAAATGACCAGATGAAAATGATGCTCACATCGATGGAAGATATTAACAAATCCTCCCAGGATATTTCTAAAATTATTCGTGTTATTGATGATATCGCCTTCCAGACCAATATCCTTTCTTTAAATGCAGCGGTCGAAGCGGCACGAGCCGGTCAGCACGGTAAAGGATTTGCAGTTGTGGCGGAAGAAGTTCGCTCTCTGGCAGCCAGAAGTGCCGAGGCGGCTAATAATACAACTGCTTTAATTGAAGGATCAATTAACAAGGTTAAGGCTGGTACTGAAATTGCCAATGAAACAGCTGATGCATTGGTTGAAATAGTGGCAGAAATTGAGAAATCAGCCTATTTGGTTGAAGAAATTGCCAAAGCTTCCAATGAACAGGCCTACGGGATTGCTCAGATTAGCCAGGGGATCGAGCAGGTTTCCCAAGTCGTACAGACCAATTCAGCGACTGCCGAAGAAAGTGCGGCGGCCAGTCAGGAACTCTTTAGTCAGGCAGAAATGCTAAAAGAAATGGTAGGCGCTTTTCAAACAAAAAAAGCAAGCCCTAAAACGAGCGCGCCAATAAATACCGCGCCTCAGAATCAACAAAATTTTGATGAAGATATTTTTACTGAGTCGTCCTTTGAGAATGAACCCGTGATCGATCTGGATGATGGATTTGACAAGTACTAAGAAACACTGAGATCTTAATAGAAAGAAAGCCATTCAAAAAGCGTTCTTAATGACGCATAAATTTTGAATGGCTTTTTTAGAGAAGAAATTGATTATGCCAATAAAAATGTAAAAATTATGCAGCAGACCTTAAAATGCGATATAATAAAAATAAAAGCGGGGAAAAAATGAGCAGACAAGTGATATTGGCCAGTCAGTCACCCAGGCGCCAGGAATTGATGAAATTGATCATGGATGATTTTTTAGTTGAGGCGGCCCATGTTGATGAAAAGAAAATTGAAGATCGCTTATTAAAAATAGGCAATCCGTCCAGAAAAACAGCAAAAAAACTTGTTGAAGAGCTGTCCTTTGAAAAAGCTATGACGGTATATAAAAATCATCCGAGTCAATTGGTGATCGGTGCTGATACGGTTGTCGTTCTGGGAAATGAAGTACTGGGCAAACCGGAAAATAAAAAGGAAGCCTTTCTGATGTTAAAAAAATTGTTCGGTAAAACCCATATGGTTATGACTGGTATCACAATTATTAACGATGGTAAGTATGAGCAATTTGTGTCTTCTTCAAGCATTCGCTTTTATAATTGGAATAATATAATGAAGCAGGCTGTTATAAACTATGTGGTGTCTGGAAAACCGATGGATAAAGCCGGGGCATACGGTATTCAGGAAGAAGCGGGCTTGTTTGTAAAATGGATAAAAGGGGATTATTTTAATATTGTGGGCTTGCCCGTGGGGCAGCTTTACCAAAAGCTATATAAAGGATTGGATAAAGCGCTTTCAAAGCAAACGAGAAAAGATAGGGAATTTAAAAAATCCAGTGCTGGGTTTTCTGACCGCTTATGATATAATGGTTTGCAGATTTGAATTATAGTGCTTATTAAAATACAAAGTAGTGTGAAAGGAGAAACGATGGAATTAATATTAATCCGTCATGGTAAGGCTGAACCGCGGGATGCCGTTGCATCTGATGAAGGACGTCGCCTGCTTCCCAAGGGTGTCGAAAAATTAAGGGAAGATTTGCCGTATTTGCGGGGGTATTTAAAAGATCGACCGGATCTTTTATTATGGTCCAGCGATATTACCCGGGCTAAGGAAACCGCTGATTTAGTCTCTGAGATTTGTCAAATCGAAAAGGTTTATCCGCAAGAATTTCTGGCGACGGGTGAATATAAGGAAATGGTGAAGCGACTTAAAAAAACACCGGAAGAGACAACCGTTGTCATGGTGGGGCACGAGCCGGATTTATCGTTTTGGGCTGAAAAGCTGTGCCGAAAAACCATCGTTTTTAAAAAAGGTGGAGCAGCCATTATTGAAATAAAAAAAGAGCCGGAAATTAAAGGCCAGTTGATTCAGGTTCTTAAACCAGGCGATTTTCATCGCTTGACTAATGGAAAAAAGAAAAAGAAGGCATAAAAAATTGGATAATGACCGACCCCAAATGTTAGACTTAAAAATCTAATATCCGGGGTCTTTTTTATTTTGCTGTTCATATGGGACGCTTCTATGCGCTGAGTCGATGAACGTTATCAACTAACTCATTCTGATAAATGATTCGAAAAATGCTCAATCTGTAAAGATAACTGCAGATCAAAAATTGTTTGTGGATCAGATAGATCAAGCTGACACATTTCTTCAATTTTTTTTAAGCGGTAGAGTAGGGTTCCCCGTTGAATATATAATTCTTGTGCGGCCTTCAATTGTTTGCTGTTGTTTTTCAAATAAGCGATTAAGGTCGGTAGAAGGGCAGCGCCCTTTTTTTGATCATAAGCATCAAGTTTTCTGATTGCAGGATGGAGATAGCTTTTGATATCTCCCAGTTTGACAAAAGAGTAAATCAGACTGTTAAAGCGATAGTCGGAAAATGAAAAAAGATTGTTATCAAGTTTTAAGTGACTGCCCATCTCCAGGGCCATCAGGGCTTGCCGGTAAAGCCGGGGGATTTCACTGATGTGGTCCTCGTCATCACTGAGACCAGCCCAAAGCTGATTGGTTTTTAGGAAGTGATCAAGCGTGTTCATTGTCTGAAAGTTAAGACAATCAGGGTGGTCATGATTGATCAGAAGGACAATATTATTATCGTAGATAAGAGCATAAGAATGATCGATTATGTCAATCAGGGACTCGCTGATTTTTTTAAGTTGTGCGGGATTTAAAAAAGCCAGCTTGGATTGGATCGTCAGGATGAAAAAATGTTTTTGCGGTTGCCAGTTGACATTTCTCAGACGCGTTGTCAGTTCCTCTTCACTGGTGAAACGTCCGTCGAGAATATCCAGCAGCACCATTTCAATCTGATTGTCGGTCAGGTGGTTATGAAAGTCAAAGGTTTTAAAATATAGGGATAACAGCTTGCCAAAATAGCAGAGACAGTCAAAATCACCTTCACTGATGGGGTGGTTTTTTTGCATGAGGCTGACAATGGCGACACGATGATGATTGACAATGACGCTAGTTGCAGAGGCAATGCTGTTTGCATGCATGGGATGATTATAAGCTGAGTCATGAGCATTTAATAAAATGAGGGCGCGTTTTAGAACTTGCGAAGCCTGATGATCGAGGTCGGCATAACCTTTATCAACAGTCAGTCCCCAAACCGCATCATCCATGGGATCATCAGGGGTATAGGCCAACAGTTTCATGGAATTGTCCAGAATCATGATTGGATTAGCCAAAAGGTTGTGGGCATGACTTGTCAGCTGATTAAGATCAGCACTGTTCATCATCAGCGACAAAAGGCTATCACCCCATTCAAAATAAGTGCGCATTACATCTCGGCACATTTCAAACAAAAGGGAAAGAGAGCTAGCGGCATAAACGATCAGGGCGCAGGGGGGGAAGTGCTCATTTTCGATGGATTCACTACGGCTGGCCAGGATCAGCATTTCCGAAGGGATGTTCACATAGGCAGACTGGTCATAATCGCTCCAGTCAATAAAGAGGTAGCGGACATCACTGGGGATTTTACTTTTTTTGGAAAAACAGACATCATCAACCGGAACACTTTTGTTATAGGAAGATCCCTTTTTACAAAGAATGCAGGATTTTAAACCATCGTAAAGCATGGACATTTTTACACGCATGAAGCACCTCGACTTTAAATAGCAATAAAATTAAATGGGGATTGTTAAGTTTTAGACAAAAAGTATTAATGCATGCAGAAAAATCAAAATGAAAACATTGTCATGAAAATATCATAATACAAAATGTATAAAAAGAAAAGCTTTTTTCGAACATCTGTAGAATGAAATCCATTACTTTCCCTGATATAATTTAAAAAATTATGGCTGTTTAATAATATTTAAGATATTTTTAGCAGTAAATCTGGAAGGAGAAAATAAAATGGGAAGACTAGAAAACAAAATTGCGGTGATTACTGGCGCAACCTCAGGTATTGGTGAGGCGGTTGCCCTGATGTATGTCAAAGAGGGGGCAAAAGTTGTCCTGGTTGGACGGAATGCGGATAAAGGAAAGCAATTGGTAGAAGAGATCCAGGCATCAGGCGGTGAAGCCAGCTTTGTAAAATGCGACCTGCGGGTTTATGATGATATTGTGAAATTAAAAGCGGCGGTAGATGCTAAATACGATCATGTCGACATCCTCTTTAACTCGGCTGGCGTACTGGTGCATAAACCTTTCCTTGATCAGAACATGGAAGATTTTGATCTGATTATGGAAACAAATTATCGGGCTTATGTTTGGACCATGCAAACCTTTATTCCGGGAATGGTTGAGGCAGGAAAAGGGTCTATTATTAATGTTGCGTCAATTTCTTCGATCTGGCCGGAGCTTAATTCTTACTTCTACGGCGCCATGAAGGCGGCGGTTACCAATCTGTCGCGTAATGTTGCTAAAGAATTTGCTAGAAAAGGGATTCGTATCAACTGCATTTTACCGGGACCAATCAATACCGGAATGACACCGGATGCCATTAAAAACAGCAAGGAAGCGCAACAGGGTATGATTGATACCGTCTGTATGCTGGGACGACTGGGCGAACCGGATGATATTGCTTATCCGGCTGTTTATCTGGGTTCGGATGAATCTTCTTTTGTTACAGGGACCAATATTGTCGTTGATGGTGGGGTTTGTATCAGTAACTAGATAGGATTAGCTGAGAGTGGATTTTCTGTTCTGGTAAATACGTAGTAAATTTAAGGGTGGTATGATGAATAACAATTTAAACAATGAATCAGAAAATGGATTGGGCCGGCATGTCATCCAGTATCCAGATGACATCTCATTCTGTGCCGGGTGTTCCGCCTGTGAAATCGTCTGTGGTCTTGTTCATGAAGGGGTGTCGAGCCCCTCTGTCAAACGGATATTTCTGGAACGCGGTGAGAAGCAGTCGCTTCAGCATGCTGTTTTAACCTGTCAGCATTGTGATGATCATCCCTGTTATGAAAAATGTCCCAAGCAAGATCTGGCCATGTGCATTGATGAAAAGGGCATCGTTTATATCAATCAGGATGAATGTATTGGTTGTGGCTTGTGTGCCAAAGCTTGTAAATTTGAACCATCGAGGATTAATTTCAACAAAAAGACTGAGAAAACAAAACGCAAGGCTTATAAATGTGATTTGTGCAGAACCCGCGAAAACGGTCCGGCCTGCATCGAATACTGCCAGGTAAAATGTATTGGTTTGAGTGACTGGCCAATGCCGGAAAAAGCATAAAGGGGGTGCATGATGGAAAAATTATATGGTTATACAGGGAAAATTGCCCGTATCAATTTAACGGATAAAAGCGTAACTGAAATTCCGACCTCCAATTATGTGCCTAAATATCTCGGCGGTCGTGGGGTCTGCAATAAAATTTTCTGGGATGAAGTAGGTCCTGAGGTGGGGGCCTTTGATCCGGAAAATAAAATAATCTATATGACCGGTCCAACCACGGCAACTGGGATTCCCACCGGCGGCCGCAGTGTCATGACCGGGATTTCGCCCAACAATCTGCCGGAACAGTATTCCTGGAGCGGGATTGGTGGCTGGTTTGGAGCGGAGGTGAAATTTGCCGGTTATGATGGTTTTATCATTGAAGGAAAAGCGGCGGAACCAACTTATTTGTATATTGAAGATGGGGACATTCAGTTTCTATCCGCAAAAAACCTTTGGGGTAAACTGGTGCATGATACACAAAATAAGCTGGAAGAAATTCACGGCAGGGATGTCAATAGCATTGTCATTGGCCCAGCAGGTGAAAACCTGATGCGAAATGCCAGTATTACCACCAGCAATGATAATGTTGCGGCTAAAAGCGGTTTTGGTGCGGTTTTCGGTTCGAAAAATTTAAAAGCCATTACTGCCAAGGGAACTGGAGCAGTGGTACCAGCCAGTGCCGAAAAAGTTCTGGAACTGCGTAGAAGAATGGCCAATCCTTTGATGGATCATAAGCCGCTGGTAGTCGAACCTGGGCATAGTATTGGCCCGGCAAATTTTGCCGAAGCCAAAGGCGGTTTTAAAAAAGCTTACGTAGCCTGTAGTCACGGCTGTAATCAGCACTGCAACATGCTGATGCTGGATATGAAGTCGGCTTTTAAAGATGAAAAAGTTAATCATGTGGAAAAATGTGTCAGTGTTTTTGCTTTTGGTTTTGAAGAGGATGTGCCTTATGGCGGACCGGGAGATACCTTTGTCACTGAGAAAAATCATACCTTAGCTTGTAAAATGATCCCACGCGAAGGCGGACCACCAGATGAATCGGATGAACATTTTGGCGAAATGTTTAATTTTCAGCGCGGGGATAAATTGGACTTCTGGAAACCCGACTTTGACAAAGGTAGTGTCATAAACGATTTGTGCAATGAATATGGCGTCGATAAATGGGACGTGATTGTCTGGCTTTTACCCTGGCTGTCCATGGGCAAAAAGGAAGGTGTTTTTGATGAGATTGATCTGGGCATGGAAATCGACGTTGAAAGTGAAGAATTTGTTAAATACCTGTTGGATATGATCGTCTACCGTAAAGGCTACTACGGAAACCTCCTGGCGGAAGGCATGGCTCGAGCCATTCGCACGCTGGGTAAAGAAAAGTTTGGTGACACCATCTACCAGGGGCGCTATTCACAGGTGACTGGTGATCGTTTGGATCTGCCAATCAGTTTGGAAACAGCCTGGGGCCATTGCGTCCACTGGCAGGGACGGGGATTTGAAGCCTCAATGGAAAAACCGGCCTGGGTTGCCACAAATCTTCATCAGATGAATTCGACTCGAGATACCCAGACCATTGCCCATCATCATGATTATTTTAAAAACTATGTTGAACTGAAAGATGATCCTTGTCGTAGTCCGTTAACGGCGCAAGCGGTGATTATGGGTGAAAATAAGGCTGAAATAAAAGATTCGGTGACTTGCTGTGACTGGCAGAGTCCCGATCTCTTCTGGATGGATATGGAAGCTCAAATGTTTGAAGCAGCTACTGGTTTTAAAACGACAGAGGCAGAGCTAAATGAAGCAGCGGAGCGTTCAAAACTTTTATTTCGGGCCATTATCATCAGAAACTACGGCCGTGACCGGAATATGGAAGTCAATGCCATTTTCCCGATCATGACCTATCCCGATCCCTGGGGACAAACGGTGACCTGGAAAGAATGGAACGATCTGGTTGATATTTATTATCATGAACGGGGCTGGGACAAGGAAACCGGCTGGCCGACGCGAGCGGTTTATGAGCGCTTTGGACTTGGTTTTGTCGCCGATGAGCTGGAAAAAATTGGCAAGTTGCCGGCGAATTAAAAGATTAGTGAGAAAAAATGAAAATTGAACTGGAAGAAGCGATTGAAGTCATCACAGACACTATCAACCGCTTGGACATGACAAAAAAAAAGATAAATGAGGCACTGGGTTATATTTTGGCAGAAGATCTGGTCGCCCAGATTGATCAGCCACCTTTTAACCGCTCGCCCCTTGATGGTTATGCCTTAAAAGCAGTGGACACTATTGGGGCATCAAAAGATGAGCCAGTGCGGTTAAAAGTAGTGGATACGGTGTTCGCCGGTGGCCAGCCAGCAATCGAAATAAATCAGCATGAGGCTGTTCGTTTGATGACCGGCAGTCCGATAGCTAATGGGTGTGATTGCGTCATCATGCAGGAAGACACTGATATGGGTTTTCCTTTTGTAGAAATTTACAAAGAACATAAACCCTATCAGAATTTTTGCTTTCGGGGTGAAGATTTTAAAACATGTGAGCTTCTTTTAAAGACTGGCACAAAAATGGATGCTGTTGCGTTGGCTGTTTGTGCCAGTGCCGGCATCGGCCAGATTGATGTGATCAAAAGACCGAGAGTTACCGTTTTTTCAACTGGAGATGAACTGGTGGCACCTGGTCAGGCCTTAGAAAGCGGTCAAATCTATGACGCTAATCTATTTTATATTTGTCTGCGGCTTGAGCAAATGGGCTTGGAGGTTGTTATGTCCCAAACCATCGGCGATGATTGCGGTGTGATTTCCGACAAGATTAAAAATGCTTTGCAACACTCAGATTTGATTATCACCACTGGCGGCGTTTCGGTCGGTGAAAAAGATTTGCTTGAGGCAGCGATCAAAAAAATCGGTGGCCAAATTAAATTTCATGGGGTCAATTTAAAACCCGGAACCCCAGCTATGTTTTCAGTTTTGGGCGAGACTCCGATTCTATCCTTGTCTGGTAATCCCTTTGCCTGTATTTCGACTTTTGAGCTGCTGGCGCGGCCTGCTTTGAGTAGGCTGAGCGGCAATGACGAATTTTTACTGAAAGAAAAAACTGCGGTTCTTAAGAATGCTTATCCTAAAAGCAGTAAAAGGCGGCGTTTTATCAGAGGCCTTTACATTGATGGTGGCGTTGAAATCCCCAGAGGGGATTCCTCTGGTCAGATTCGTTCAATGATTGGCTGCAATTGCCTCCTGGATATCCCGGCCGGAAGTGGTTCGCTTGGAGCCGGTGACGAAATTAGGCTTAAGCTGTTATAGGCTCAAAGACGTCATCACAAAGAGATCGTTGGATTCTCAAGCTGACAGTTAGATGGTCACGATTTTTTCACGATTCGGTGGAAATACTAAGGTGCTCGTCGATTAAAACAATGCCCAGGAGGTAAGTAATTGAAAAATATGCCCAATATGATTTTGATCGGTTCAACAGCCAGAAATATTGGAAAAACGCGTACAGCAGTTTCAATGATTGAAAAACTTAAATTAAATCAGCCAGTCATTGGCTTAAAAATTACCTGTATTGATGAAAAGAATGGAAAGTGTATGCACGGCAATACGAAATGCGGTGTCTGTTCCAGATTTTCCGGTAAAAGCGAGCTGATTCGAGAGTTTTCTAAAACTGGGGACAAAGACACCTGTAAAATGCTGAAAGCTGGTGCTAAGCAAGTCTTCTGGTTGAAAACCCTACGCAGCGAATTAAAAGAGAGCTTCGAGGACTTTTTAGAAAGAATTCCAGAGCACGCACTGATCGTCTGCGAATCCAATTCTCTGCGTAAATATGTCAAACCTGGTCACTTTATTATGGTAAAAGGTTCTGAGAATGGGCGCTCTAAATCATCAGCGTTAGAGGTGATTGATATGGCTGACCGGATCGTCAGTTATGAACCGTCATCGAATGTTATATATGATCAGTTTTTATTTATGTTTGCAGACGAAACGCTAAGATTGATTTAAAAATGAAAGCATTGTAATTGACTTCTGCAACAATAGTGATATACTGAATTTGTAGAAATTAAGAGCGGAAAATCTAAAAATTTCGGCGTGTAAATTGAATCATGACTTATATGAATAACTGACGTGGATGGTGATAAATTTAGTCGATAAGAATTGAAGGACTCCTGGCCGAAAGCGGTGGGGAGCCTTTTTATTTGACTGTTGCTTCAGCTTCGTCATAGCAAAAAGATTATTTGGTTTGTTTGGAATAAATGTGAATTAGGACCTACGTGAAGGAGTGCCAATGGATTTCAGAAAGTTGGAATATTTTATTGCAGCAGTCGAATGCGGCAGCTTTACCAAAGCCGCCCAACAGTGTTTTATCTCCCAAACAGCCATGAGTCAGCAGATCGCAGCCATGGAGCAGGAACTGGATTTGTTGCTCTTTGACCGCTCCACTTATCGGCCAACCTTGACACCGTCTGGTAAAGCCTTTTATGAAAGCAGTAAAACCCTCGTCGAGATTTATGAACAGGGCCTTGAAAAGGCCAGCGCATTAAAAAATAAAACGACTGGATCGTTGAAAATTGGTATCTCCGGTCCAATTGAAAAGCGCTTTTTGCCGGAAATTTTAAGTCGCTTTGTCGACCTTCACCCTGAGGTTAATCTGGAACTATTAGAGCTCAGTTTCAGAAAACTTTCGGAGAAAATCAGGAATAGTGAAATTGATATTATGTTTGGATTGGCCAGTGAAATTGCTATTTATCCCCAAGTTGAATTAACATCCCTATTTGCCAGTACGCTATGTGTGATTGTGGGATCCAGCCACCCCTGGCGTACCCGAAAAAAAATATTTGGAAATGAGCTGAAAAATGAAAAGCTGATTGTTTTTTCCAAAAACTATGGTCCCAAATATTACGAGTCATTTATCAAAGCTTGTGAATTGGATGGCTTTACACCAAAGATCATCAAAGAAGTCGATAATTTTGATGAAATGATTCTCTTGGTCAGTGCTAATAAGGGAATTTCCATTATATCTGAAGAGGTTATGACGGAGGCTCTAGGGATTCACCGGATCCGGCTCACCGAAACCTATCATCATTCGGATTTCTGTGTGGCACGTAATAAAGAGGCTGATAACCCATTGATAGAGGAATTTATACAACTGATCGAAAATAAGGGAAACAAAAGGAAGTGAGTATGAATCGCCAAACGCTGGAGTATTTTATCACTTTAACAGAGACACTTAATTTTACGGAGGCTGCAAAACGTCAGTTTGTTTCACAGACAACCATCAGATGAGCAATGAAACAGCTGGAAAAAGAACTTGGCGTTACTGATCAAACATCATAAGTTAAGCTTATCATCTTCTTTGGTTCTTTGAATTATCTTTTTGAACAGGGATTCGTTATACTGGTCATAGTTAGATAAATATCAAACAAGGAGAAGGAATAAATGGGGAAAATCATTATGACTGGTGTCGATGGAAATTTTGGGGGGACGGCGGCCCGAAGCATTTTAAAGAAAGTGCCAAAAGAGCAGCTTGTTTTTACAACTCCCAACAAAGATTTTATTAAAATATACTCGGATCAGGGGATCGAAACCCGCCATGCCGATGTTTTCGACAAGGCGACATTAAGAAAAGCTTTTGAAGGCGGCGAGGTGCTTTTATTAATCTCTATGCCTTTTGTTGGTGAGCGCAGACGAGTTGCTCATAAAAATGCCATCGATGCGGCTGTAGAAGCTGGTGTGAAAAAAATTGTATATACCTCAATTGTTGGAGCTGGTGAAAAAGATTGCGATACTTATGAAGTATCAGATCATAAATTTACCGAAGCTTATTTGCAGGAGCAAGATATTGACTGGGTCATTTTACGGGATTCACAGTATGTTGAAGCAATGGTTTCAGCTTTTGAAGAAAGTGCCAACAGCGGTGGTGTGCTGGCAAACAACATGGGAAATGGGCACATGGCTTTTATTTCCCGGGATGATTGTGCTGAGACAGCTGCTTGCGTCGCGGCCGGAGCTGGTAAAAGCAATACGATCTATGATGTCAGCGGACCGGAAGCGATTACGATTTCAGAATTCTGCAAAATCGGCAGCCAAGTAACAGGCAGAACCGTTATCTATAAAGAAATGACAGATGAAGAGAACTACGCTTTCTTTGACTCTCTTGGTGTTCCGCGAAATACAGAAGGTGAATGGGCAGAAACGGCAAAAAATTTCCCTTTCTGCTCTGATGGTATGGTCACCTTTGGCCGGGCACTTCGGTTGGAGCAGATGAATGCCTGCTCGAAGGATGTTGAATTACTGACTGGCAGAAAGCCCTTATCGGTACGCCAAGTGTTTGAAGATCTGGAAAATCACCGGATCGGCAGTCGAACCTCAACTGAAGATTAAGAAAAACATCAAAACAGTATTTCCTGACATTGGAGATGCTGTTTTTCAATTGTAAAGAATCTCAAAAATATTCAACCAGCACACACGATATCAGCAGATAAAAAAGCGTGGACTGATCAGCTTCACGAAGATTGATATTAAGCAGCTCGGACAGCTTGTCAAGTCGATATAAAAGGGTGTTGCGGTGGTTTTCAGAGCATTGGCAGTCAAGGTCAGGTTTCTTCCGTTTATTAAAAACGCGAAGAAAGTTTTTAGCAGATGAACCTGAATTTGTATAATGACAAGAAATAAACTTTTAAACAGCATTCCAAAGCTAGTGAGCTGATATTGGAGTTATTGCCATCGATTGACACCTTTTCATTCCCTGTTTAACGGTAATGTATAAAGCGTTTTAAAACCTGTGATGTCAACTATGTCTATCGGCTTGTATTTGAATCACAATGCCCTGCTTAAACGACGGCAGAAATCGAATTTTTAAAAGAAGCAGACAGCAGTTTATAGGTGACAAATAGGACCGTAAAAAAGCCGAAAGAGACATTGACATTTTCAGCTAAGTTGATATACTAAGAGCATAAATACTAAGTGTACAAGTAGTAATTGTATAATTAGCAAAGGGGGGTATCTGGTGTTTGTTGGAAGAAAACGGGAATTGGCAAAACTTGAAAGCATGTATCAACATAAGCAATTTGAATGTGCTGTATGTTATGGACGGCGGCGAGTGGGGAAGACAACCCTGATTGATCATTTCTGTCAGGGCAAAAAAACGATTTTTTTTACAGCGACGGAAGGAACCGCTAAAGACAATCTGGCTGCCCTGTCTCGCGCTGTTTTGAGTGTGACATCACCAGGTTTGCCCGTTCCGGCCTTTGATTCTTTTGATGATCTGCTTAATTTTATTGACAGCTTGTGTAAAGAAGAACGCTTTATCCTGGTAATCGATGAGTATCCGTATCTGGCGGAAAGCTATCCGGCGATTTCATCAATGCTGCAGGTTCATATCGATCATGTCTGGAAAAACAGCCCTTTGTTTCTGATTCTCTGCGGGTCATCGATGAGTTTTATGGAGCATCAGGTATTGGGATATAAAAGTCCTCTTTATGGAAGAAGAACCGCACAATTCAAAATTCACCCCTTCACTTTTTTTGAAGCACGAGAGATGCTTCCGGGATTTTTTCGTGAGGATCAAGCTGTGCTTTATGGGATCACGGGTGGGATTCCGGAGTATCTGTCCAGAGTTGATTTAGAGAAGAATCGGGACGAGAATATCATTGATTTGTTTTTCGATGAAAGCGGACGTTTGTTTGAAGAGCCAGTTAACCTTCTAAAACAGGAACTTCGTGATCCTGCATCTTATCACTCGATCATTGCAGCGATAGCCAGTGGTGCCAGTCGTTTAAATGAAATAGCTACCAAAACTGGGCTGGAGACCAGCGGGTGCAGCAATCTGCTGAGTGGTTTAATCGAGTTGGGTATTGTCAGGAAGGAAATTCCGGTGACGGAAGTCCGCAGTAAAAAGACACTTTATCGGCTTGAGGACAGCATGTTTACATTTTGGTATCGATTTGTGCGGCCAAATATCGGCGGAATCAGCCGTGGTATGGGGGCAGCGATTTTTGCAAATCAGGTTCTCGGACAGATCAATCATTTTATGGGAAGTGTATTTGAAGAGATCTGCCGGCAATACCTGTTTTTGCCGGAAATCTATGAAAAAGCACCCTTTTTCTATGGTGAAGTCGGACGATGGTGGGGTAACAACAAAAAGGAAAAGCGACAGGAGGAAATTGACCTGATGGCCTTTCATGAGGAGAGTGCATTATTTGGCGAATGCAAATGGCAGAATGAGCCGGTAAAAATGGAGGTGCTTCTGACCCTGAAACGTCGGGGCGAACTGTTTGATTTTTTGCGGAAACATTATGTTATTTTTTCCAAAAACGGCTTTACCCAGCAGGTTTTAAATGAAGGTGAAAAAATGCAGCTGATTGATTTTAAGCAAATGACGGATTTAAGCTATGACAGGTTTTGGTCTGCAAAATAATCACTGATAGTTAAATTTTAGAGATTCAAAGATACAAGAATAGGCTATTATGTATCGGAAATTCGGATAGAATGATGGATTTGGAAGGTTGAATAATTCTCTTTTAGTCAAATATCGATAAGCGTTATTCCATTCAGGAAGAGAAAAAATATTTTCATCAATTTCAAGCAGTTCATTAAGAATAAGAGCTGCTGTCACGGGTAAATTTTACGGATTAGAGTCAATCATGCCAACGACCGTAATAAAATACTACAGGACAAAAACAACTGAAACAAAGCCTGATCCTGAATGGTTTCAGAATGAAGGCCAGTGAGTTTTTTGATGTTTTTTAGCCGATACACAACGGTATGCCGATGAATATGGAGTGCGGCGGCGGCCGCTGATATGTTTTTGCCGTTGGCAATATAGGCGTGCAGGCACAGGAGCAGTTCTTTCGTATAGGGATCGTTTTTGTCAAGGCTTCGCAGCTGGGGTGTGATTAAAAGCTCAAGATTTGTGTTTTTATCAAGAATGGACAGGACAAAGTCGGAATAAATATCTTCGAAACAGGTGATTTCAGGCACTGAGTCGTTGCGGAATTCTCTTGATGACTGGCACTGTAAATAGGCCAGATTGAGGTCGAAAATGTTGCCGTAAATCATACTGCTTGTGGCCTGAAATTCCTTTCTGGAGAGAAAATCATTGATTGAAACAGTCAAATGGACCGACTTTGTGTCTGTATCATAATCGCAGACAAGAATTGCAGAATGGTAAGAAAAGACCAGCCCCTTCTTAAACAGCTTTGTCAACTGTTTGATGGGGCTGTTTAAATTGTCGATTGGCTTTGATGGGACAAAACACCATAATCGATAGGAATCTTTTATTTTTCTGCCCTTGAGGGCCAGATGATGGGACAGAATATTGGCATCCACGAAGTTGTTCTTCAGTAAGCGGTACAAATACCAGGGTGTTTCCTGATTTCTGCTGAATTCATCATTGACGCTCAGAGCGTTTTCCATGATTTGCTGTGCGATACACATGTTGCAAAATTCAGAATCGGTAAAAGGGCTGGTCAGTTCCGTCATAGCCAGAGAACCAAAGAGATTGCCATTAACAATAATCGGAGCGATCAGGCGCTTAATGCTGCCAAATGAATCGGGAGACTGATAATAGAAGGGCTGGCGCTGGGACTTGAATTTTTCATTAAGGGTGATGCTGTCCACTTCCTTTAAGGAATAACCCTTATCCAGAACGTGTTTCCAGATGGCATCAGTTTTCTCGGGGTTCATGTGACTGGTATACATCAGAAGCCCCTGGGAATCGTCAAATAAGGCGGCGGGGTTTTTAAGATGAAGACAGGCGGAATCCAGAATAGACTGAAGGGTTTCGCCTTTAAAAATGGCTTCATTTATACGGCTGAACCATGCATGGTAGGTGTCAAAAATGGCCTGAACTTTCTCAAAAAGGATGATGGAATCGGGTTGTGCTGCCATAGTAATAACCATCCAATGTGTCGGGATCAGAGCCTCATCGATGGTGCCCAGGCAGATAAAAGATAGGGCCATTGGAGAGTGGCGGTCGGTCAATTGCCCGGGATTTGCCAGATAAACAACTTCTTCTGTCAAGTCGCTGTCATCATGAAGAAGCCGGATGCCGGAAAGATTGTTTTGAGGTTTGCCACAGGCAATAAGATGCGCATCCGGAATGGAAAGTTTATCAAAAATAATATGCATGCTGAGTTTCATGGTAATCTCCTTTTGCTTATACAAAAGTGTACAAATAGCACACTTATTTTTTTATTATATGGACAATGACTAAAAAAAGCAAGAAGAATATAATATTAGAAAACGATGATTGATAAGGATTTCAAAGATCGGATCAATCATAAAAGGAGAAAAAAATGTTAAATTCTATTAATCAGGATGCTTTTACACTCTTTAATCAGGGCGGAAACCTTATTCCCTATGAGTACACGGGTTATAAAAATGAGATTTTGGCCTCGAAATCCACAGCGTGGCTTGGGACAACATTGAATAATTCGCCGATTTACGATGTGAAAGGTCCGGATGCCGCTGTCTTTTTGACATCCGTCTGCATCAACAGTTTTCTGAAAATGAAACCTGGCAGTATTCGTCATGCTGTCATGTGTAACGAAAAAGGTCAGATTCTAACGGATGGGGTCGTTATGATGATAGGCGATAATCATTTCAGAACCTATTGGTTAAATCCGGTGGTTGGATATTATGTATCCATATCGAACTTGGATATTCAAGGCGAAAATCTGTCAGGCAAGGAATTTTTCCTCCAGCTGGCAGGACCAAAATCGTTGGAAATTCTAGAGCAGGCTTCTCAGAGCGATCTGCATGATATTGCCTTTACCAAACACCGGATGGCCAAAATTGCCGGGATTGATGTCAGAGTATTAAGACTTGGCATGGCAGGAACATTGGGTTATGAAGTGCATGGCGATATGGCAGACATAGAAACCGTTTATGATTGTATCTGGGAAGTTGCTAAAAAATTTGATGCCAAAAAACTGGGTCAGGTTGCTTATACCATGAACCATACCGAAGCCGGATTCCCCAACATTAATATGCATTATCCCCTGCCATGGTATGAAACAGAAGGTCTGAAAGAATATATTGCAACCCGGCCCATGGAAGGATTCTTTAATCTCAACAGAGTGCTGGTCGGCAGTGTTGGCGATGACCTTGAAAGCCGTTTTGTGACCCCTTATGATTTGGGATGGGAGTATCTGATCAAATTTGATCATGATTTTCCGGGTAAGGCGGCGCTTGAAGCAATGGCAAAGGCTCCAGAGCGGACGTTGGTGACACTGGAATGGAATCCTGATGATCTGGGTCAAATCTTTGCATCACAGTTTAGAGGGCAAGAAGTAGAGCCCTTTGAGACAATGGATGATCGTCCGATGGATATGTATTACAATAGTGGTTTTTCAATGATCTATCACGCTGATAAGGTTCTGGCTGATGGTAAGGAAATCGGGATTTCAAGCGGCCGTTTAAACAGTTATTATTATCAGCGGATGATCTCACTGGCTTTTATCAGCCCCGAATATGCCGTTGAAGGCAAAGAATTAACTTTAATATGGGGAACACCTGGCAAGCCGCAAACAGAAATTCGAGTTAAGGTAGCCCGTACCCCTTACATGAATCTGGAAAATAATAAAGAAATTGATGTTGATGACATTCCACATTATAGTAAATAAGGATAAAGGCAAACCACAAAAAAATGACTGTTGAAGATAGCTATGCTTTGTTTATCAGCATAATCCAGAATGAAGTTATTTGAGATGAAAGAAAAATTAAAGGAAACATAAAAATATTTTTGAAATAATAAGCCTGCAAATAAAAAGTCAATAGGAAATTGATGATTTTGTAAAAAAAATTATATTCAAGAAATGAAGCACGACAAAAAGACCAGCAACTATCGTTGGTCTGAAAATAAGGATATGTATGTGATTGTTATGAAAGAGAAAGCAGGTATTCTTTTACTCTTCCATAGTAGATACGCAGAAACTTATTAGCACCTGCAGTCATGTAGACGTAGTAAGGTTTGCCCTGAGCACGTTTTTTATCGAGAAACTGATAAACAGCATCATCTTGCGGCTTGGTCTTGATAAGAGCATCCATGACCTGAAACAACGTTTTACGTAAGGTCGAAGAACCCCTTTTGGAAGTACGGACACTTTTTTGATCATAGGTTCCAGATTGGTTAACACCTGGATCAACGCCTGCAAAGGCAGTAATCGCACCCTTATGTGTGAAGCGTCTAACATCACCGATTTCAGCCATCAACTGAGGACCGAGTGATGCACCGACACCCTTCATAGCCATGACAATAGAGTACTCAGGCAGCTTGGATGCGGTTGTATTCATCAGAATACGAAGTTGTTCTACCGTTTTGGAAGCAATGTTTAATTGATCGACTGCTTGTTTGACAATGAGTTTGGTCAAAGCATCTTTAGGAAGTACAGGAACAAGTTTCATTGTTGCTCCATAGATTTCTTCAGCTTTTGATTGACTGAAGTTGTACTTATTTCGCTTACACCATTTCTGATAATGGTCGGTGAAAGCATGAAGAGACATTTTACGAACACAGTCTACATGCCAGTATGCAGCAGCGAAATCAACCCATTTCTGGCTGCCATTATCACGAGCAGGGCTGTTGAAGTAAGTATTAACACCCGGAAAGGTTTGATCAAGTATCCCGATAAAGTTATTTTTCATAGCCGTTTTGTGCTTCATGTAAAAACCAAACTGACGGTTCATTGTTTTTAACTGATTACGTATTTCATCCATAAGGCTATATTGTTTCAAATCATTCCAACTGTCAAGAGCATAACGCGCTATTTTTAAAGCATCTGCTTTATCAGATTTGACTTTACGTAGAGAATTTTCACCGAAATCTTTAATGAGCTTAGGATTTACGGCACTCACAAAAAGATGTGCCAGAGAAAGCTCACGAGCGAGTGGTTCATAATAATGACCCGTGTGCTCCATAACGATGCGGGATTCGCCTTCAATGGATTTGATCTGATCGATGAGGCATCTGATTTCATCGGAAGTGTGTTGAATCTCAAAAGGTAAAGAAATAATTTCGCCATATGGGCGGATAATAGCAATCATGCTTTTGCCCTTAGAAACATCAATACCTACTGCGTTCATGTTCATAAATTTGTCACTCCTTAAGATTATTGCAATGGATAAATACCAGTACTCATTGCCTATTCAATCTACTGTGGTGTGACACGAACGTACTGTAGGACAGCAGTTCAACCTGCATAAAACGAACGCTGCGAATGAGGAGCTGGTTATCAGTCTTATTTACGGACGCGAAGTCCAAGAAAGGAAGACGATATACCTATTGCTCTTACATTCTAACAGCTTAAGCAACAAGATGGATAAAGACCTAACTGGTTATTAGGTACTATAACCATAAATACATTGTAGTAGAAATGAGGAAAGCTGATGAATTTAAATAAAATGATGGATCAGGGCATTGCCCAAATTATGACAACCGCCGGCCGATTCTATCTCAACAATAGCAAAGGCCGGGCCTTTTTGATGGGTGTACTGCCGGAGCTGGCCAAAAGCAGTGCCCGCCGAAAGCAGCAGGAAAAAGAAGGCCTGCACGTACCGCCATTTCTGATTGCCAGTATCGCCTCCCAATGTAATCTCCACTGTGCCGGATGTTATGCCCGGGCTGGTGGCGGCTGTGGCCCTACCAGCGGCAAAACGGATATGGATGTCGGTCAATGGGGGAATGTTTTCGATCAGGCGGCAAGACTTGGTGTTGCCTTTATGCTGCTGGCCGGCGGTGAGCCCTTTTTACGCCGGGATATTCTGGAGCTGGCCGGGGCATACCCAAATGTGATCTTTCCAATTTTTACCAATGGCACAATGCTGGATCAGGAGACCATTGAATTTCTCGACAACCATCGCAATCTGATCCCCATTCTCAGCATAGAAGGCAATGCAAAAGAAACTGATGCCCGCCGCGGGGCGGGTACCCATGTGCAGATTGAAGCCGCCATGGCCGCTTTAAAAAAGCGCAAAATCCTGTTCGGGGCAGCCATTACCGTTACCAGGGAAAACATGGCGCTGGTGACCAGAAATGACTTTCTTGAAGCACTGGAGGATAAAGGTTGTGGCGTGAACCTGTATGTGGAATATGTTCCGGCGGAACCAGGAACCGACTATCTGGTCATTACGCAAAGCGAAATCAAGCAACTTCAGGCGATTTGTCTTAAACTGCGAAAATCCTTTCGGCGCATGGTGATCTTGTCCTTCCCCGGCGACGAGGAGGAAATGGGCGGCTGTCTGGCTTCCGGGCGGGGATTTTTTCATATCAATCCCTATGGTGATGCCGAACCCTGTCCCTTTTCACCCCATGCCAAACAGAACCTGACCAGTGATTCGGTGGAAGCCGTGCTCCGGTCCCAATATTTTGCTGATCTCCGGGAAATTGCCGTAAAGGCCGAAAACCATGGCGGGTGTACCTTGTTTGAGGTAAACGATCAGGTCGAGAAATTGTTAGCATAACCTTTTTTACAGACGATTAAAGACGTCAAAATAAGCCAGCCCGGTGTGTTTGCCGAAAACACATCGGGCTGGCTTGCAGTCTAGAAAAAACAGTAAAAAAATCGTTAATCAGGATCAGATGCGGTTCATATCAATGGTTGTGTTGATACAATCCATAGGTTCTATTCACGCCGATGGTGAAGATTATGCCATTTCCCGGCTTGTCCATTTCGGTAGCATCCTGGATGGCATTGACAACTGCTTCGGTTTTAGCGCTTTCCAGGATCATCATCACCACTTCTTTTTCCGGCTCAATATCCATGGCAAAGAGTTTTGCGTATTCATGAACACCCGAGCCCCGGGCATTAATAATGGTTCCGCCATTGGCACCGGCGGCTTCAGCTGCACCGACAACCGTTTCCGCATTGCCGCGATCGACAATCACAAATATCGCCTCATACATTGTTTTATTGACTCCTTTTTCTTCATGAGTTTTATCATAGGCACAATTCCGAACCCCTAAAAAATTATTTAACGTAGCCGTAAAGGCAATCCCATGATGGGCCTTGGCAAATTTGAATTTACGGCTGATTTCCTCGGCAGCTGATTCTATTTTTCCGGTCTGGGCAATCATCAGAACCACTTCGACCCGTTCATCACAAATGTCCAGAAAATCATTGATCAGGCAATGCTGGGTGCCCTTTCCTAAAAAGATGGTACCACCGGAAATTCCGCATTTTTTTCCCAGTTGCAGAATTTTGGAACCAACACCGAAATTGACAATGACAGCTAATATTTCATAGCTCTTTTTTTCTGTTACATTTTCATGAGTATCCATTTTCGGAGATTCCCCCTTTAACAGTTTTGATTTTAAAGATCAGGCCCAGAATTTGCAGGGCAATAATCGGCATCAGGGCAACCAAGGCAATCAGTCCAAAACCATCGACCAGCACATTTGCGCCTTCGATGGATTCGGCTGCACCCTGGGCAAAAGCAAGAATAAAAGTCGCCGTCATCGGGCCGGAAGAGACCCCGCCGGAATCAAAAGACATCCCCACAAATAACTTTGGCACTAGATAGCTTAAAACAATGGCAAGGATATAACCGGGCAGCAGATAATGCCAGAGTTTGATTTCCGGAACGATGATCCGCAGCATCGATAAGCCCACAGCCAGAGATACCCCCAGTGATAAGGCAACCAAAACGACCTTTCGTTTTAAGTAGCCGCTGGTGACATCTTCAATTTGCTTGGTCAACACATAAACCGCTGGCTCAGCCAGAATAACCACCAGACCTAATAGCGCCCCAATGGCGATCAGCACCGCTTTATTGTCGATACTGGCAATATTATAACCTACTAGGGTTCCGACGTCCATAAATCCGGCATTAACTCCGGTTAAAAAAAGAACCAGACCAATCAGGGTATAAAGCAGACCCTTGATAATTCGTTTTAGCGGTTTCTTTTTTAATTTAAAGGAGATCATCTGAAAAACAACAAAGATGACGACAATCGGCAACAGGGCCAGAACGACCTCATAAAGTATCGTGGGCAGTTTATTAATAAAAGGCAGGATCACAGCGGTTGATTCGGACAGACCACTGTCAAGACTGCCGCTGATTTCTTTGGTACCCTTTAAAACACTCATAATCATCACTGCCAGGATGGCACCAGTAGAGGCAATGCCAACGAGACCAAAACTGTCATCTTCCGACGCGCTCCCCTTTTTTAATGAAGAAATCCCCATCGACAAAGCCAGAATAAAAGGAACCGTCAGCGCTCCAGTAGTGGCTCCAGAGGCATCAAAAGAAATGGCCAGAAATTCCTGGGAAGTAAATAAAGAAATAATCAGAATGACGCCATAGATGATCGTCAGGAGCAGGTTTAGGGACTTATTATAAATAACGCGTAAAAAACCAACGGTCAGCAGTAGGGCGATCCCAACGGAAACACAGAGAATAATTTCGGTTTTTGTGATAACATTGGCAGAAACAAGTGCCACCTGGCCGGCCAGGATATGAAGATCCGGCTCAGCCACCGAGATGAAAAAACCGAGTACCAATCCTGAAATGATGACGATCGAGACCTTGTTACTTTTAGTAATATGGGTCCCCATCAGATTACCGATGGGGGCTATGCCCAGATCGACTCCGAAGAGGAAAATAGTCAGTCCGACCACAATCAGCAACGCCCCCAGCAGAAAGCGCATCATGATATAGCTTTCAATGGGAACAAGGGTCAGGCTTAAAATGACAACCAGTAGTGTAATCGGTAATACCGAGATCAGAACTTCTTTGAACTTTTCAAAAAGAATGTTCAAAATAAATCCCCCTTTCTTTATTTTATGGTTGATTAACAGCGTTTAAAGGTCAACAACCGGTTTAACAAAGCATTGGCAATCTATGACATAGAAATATGCTACGACTAACAACACCATCCATTATACCCGAAAAAGCCGATCAAAACAATGGTCGTCTTGTATTTAATAAATTGCCGTAATGGTGGTATAATTTACCACATCGTCAATTTAGACAACGTTTTTTGACATAAAATCAAACGGACTTTGGGTTTGTCAATTTCAGAAGAGCAGAGGAGGGATACTAATGCATCAGTTGCTAAACATCAATAATGAACTGCATGAAAAATGGCGAAAAATTATGTTTCGCACCTGTGTAATAATCGGTATCATCATTTTTATTGCTGAAATTTTCATCTTTATTTTTAATAAACACAGCCAGACCTTTTCGCCAGCCATCATCCGCTATCTCTTGCTCTATCTGGTACTGCCATCGGTGTTGAACCTAATTTTTATTTTAGGGGCGTATTTTATGCTAAAAACAGAAAAAACCAGTGAAAAAACCAAAAATCATACGGTTGCGATCCTTTTTTTTCTGATTTGCGCCTGTGTTCAATGCTTTCATCACACCTTTCCGCAGATCTTGTGTGTGCCCTGTATTGCGGTGTTTATGACGATTATCTTTGCTGACTTAAAACTGACGCGTCTTGTCTTCGGGTTGAGCTATATCTCTCTGATTCTGGCTTTCCAGATTGCCAGTTTTGAAGGCGATCGCGATGTAAAAGCGATCTTTTTGGATTGTATCGTGGCTGGGATTATGATCTTTTGCTCCTATCTGGGGGCCAAGGTACTGACCCGTTATACCAATGAACAGGCACAGAGCATCCACAACAGCTACTTAAAACAAATGGAGCTAATCCAGGAAGCCAAAACAGAACCGCTGACCGGACTTTTAAATCGCCGGGCGATGGTCGATATTCTGGGGCAGGCGGTTTATCAGGAGGGGGTGACCAGAACCCCGTTGATTCTGGCCGTTATTGATCTGGACGATTTTAAGCTGATTAATGATAGCTATGGTCATAGTAAAGGTGACGAAGTATTAGTAACATTGGCGGACATCTTATCTCAGAATACACCGGGTAATGAAAATGTCTTTCGCTATGGTGGGGAAGAATTTGTTTTGTTGTTTAGCGGTCATCCCATCGCAGCTGTTGTCGAAATGATTGATAAAATGCACCAGGAATTCAGGGAGCACCATTTTGATTTTCTTAAGGGATCTCAGATAACCTTCAGCTGTGGGATTGCGGAATATGCCAATTCCGGCTGGTCAACCAGTGAGTTTTTTGAAAAGGCCGATCAGGCTCTTTATCTGGCCAAAAGCGAAGGGAAAAATCAGAACCAGATATATGAAAAACGGCTGGAGGAGCACAAGCTTACTCAGTGCTATGCGTCCGGTTGACGGGAATCAATCGGGCGTTTTTAGTATAAAATTGTTGACTTAACAAATCTTTAACATCATCAGGATATGATATCATGCAGTAGAATCCAGCAGGGGAGGAAAGATAATGATCAATATTTTAGTAATTGAAGACGACGAGAAACTGAACTATATTGTCTGCTCATTTTTAAATAATAAGGGCTACCGGGAGATACGCTGTAAAAATGGCAGTGAAGCCTTTGACCGGATCCTGGAAGAACCGGTGAATCTGATCATCTCGGATATTATGATGCCGGAGATGGACGGATTTGAACTGGCCGCAGAGATCCGCCGCCAGGATAAGAGCATCCCGATTCTGTTCATGACGGCCCGGGATGACATGTCTGCCAAACAAAAAGGCTACAGCCTGGGCATTGACGATTATATGGTAAAACCGATCGAGATGGATGAACTGCTCTTACGGGTGTCGGCCTTATTACGACGGGCCAATATCCGCAATGAGCGAAAACTGGAAGCGGGTTCGCTGATCTTAAATGAAGAGGAAACTACCGCGTATCTCAATGGAGAGGAAGTTTCGCTGACGGTAAGGGAATTTAATATTCTATTTAAGCTGTTATCCTATCCTAAACGCACCTTTACTCGGGCTCAGCTGATGGATGAGTTTTGGGGATATGATACCGAAAGCACGCCCCGAACTGTGGATGTTTCGATCACCAAACTGCGTGACAAACTTTCAGACTGTGACGATGTGGAAATTGTGACAGTCCGGGGCCTGGGATACAAGGCGGTGATTAAAGGATGAAGTTTCGCTATGAAAATCTGGAAGATAAGCGGATCAATGCCAAGCGCCCTTTCTGGAAAGAGTTTTTAATTGTCTTTGGGGTGGTATTAATCTGCAGTGCCGGAGAAGTGCTAATTTTCAATCAGCAGATGCTGGATCAGACCAATCCCTGGATCATGGCACTGGTGGGCATGTCCTATGCGCTGTTTATGGGACTGATTGTCAGTCTTGGGACCCGCTTTATTATGTATACCGGATTTCAAAGGCCATTGACGGAAATCGGTCAGGCAGCCCGAAAAGTGGCCGCTGGCGATTTCACTGTTCACGTGCACTCCCAACGAAAAGACCATAAAAAGGATGACCTGGAGGTGCTAATCGATGATTTTAACAAGATGGTCGAGGAACTGGCTACCATTGAAACCTTAAAAAGCGATTTCATCACTAATGTATCTCATGAGATGAAAACACCGCTGGCGATTATCCAAAGCTATGCCTCAGCGCTCAGAAAAGAGGCATTGCCCCAGGAAGAAAAACAGGAATATATTGATACCATTGTCGAGGCCTCAAAAAAACTATCTACCTTAGTAACCAATATTCTAAAATTGAACAAGCTGGAAAATCAGGAAATTATCCAGACCGAAAGCTACGCCCTGGATGAACAGCTGCGCTGTTGTATGCTGGCACTGGAAGATAAATTTGACGAAAAAAACATCGAATTTGACGCCGACCTGGACGAAGTGACCATTACCAGCGATGAAAGTCTGATGGAAATTGTCTGGAATAATCTGTTGACCAATGCCATCAAGTTTACCCCAAAAGATGGATTAGTAAAAATTCAGTTGCGAAAAGAAGACGACCAGGCAATTGTCAAGGTCAGCGATAATGGCTGCGGCATGAGTGAAGAAACCTGCCGCCGCATCTTTGACCGCTTCTATCAGGGCGATACCTCCCACTCAGAAGAAGGCAACGGATTGGGACTGGCCCTGGTAAAACGGGTGGTGGATCTGGTGGATGGAACCATAACGGCTGAAAGTGAGCTGGGTCAGGGTACCACGTTTACCGTAATTTTGAAATTATAGAGAATGAAGAACTTATATAAATCTCTCGTATCAACGATGCGAGGGATTTTTTTATTTAAAGATAATGAATTAAAGTTTAGAGGCTCATTAAAAATGTGTTTAACAAAAGTTTAACCGAACATTAACTTTGGGGAATATTTGCAGCGTAATATGGTGATATCAACAGAACGAAAAGCGATCGATTAAGGAGAAACGTAATGAGCGAAATGAGAACAAATGAAAACAAACTGGTGATGAACGAGTATTTGGAAGTCAGTGTCAAATCAGATCTGGTACAGCTTTGTAGCGACTGCTACCATGCACTGGGGTGGACAATCATCAATTCCAGTTCCGGGCTTGATGCGGTCAAATTGAAATTGCAGCGGGATCGGAAAATCAAAAATCGGGTGGCACTTTGCGATCTCCAACGAAAGTGTGAAGACGCCTTTATCAACATTGAAAAGCTGGAACGATCCAAAAATACCAATGCAATGGCGTTAGCCTTGGGGGCGGGGATTGCCGGGACAGTTTTTATGGCCGGAGCAACCTTTGCTTATCTGGCCGCCATGATTCCACTGTGTGTTGTCCTGGCCATCCCGGGATTTATCGGCTGGGGCTTGCCTTATTTTCTTTATAAAAAAAATGTCAAGAAAAGTGCAGACCGTGTGAACCCGCTGATTGAAAGTAATTACGATATGATTTATGAAGCCTGTGAAAAGGCCAGCCAGTTATTGGCATAAGGACTATTAATATAAAATTCTGCAATCAACTTTACAAAAGTCCAGACGTTGGATATAATAATCGTGTATATACACTGAAAAAGGTGATCACATGAAAATAGAAGAACAAAATAGAAAATCGTCAGTCTGCAATTGCCTCAATTTGCGGCGGGCCTCCCTGGCGATAACCGAAATTTATGACCATTACCTGGTACCCTGCCAGCTCAGTGTCAGTCAATTTTCAATTTTAAAGCACATTATTGCTATGGAACCAGCGAGTGTCAGTGAGTTGGCCGCTGAAATCCGGCTAGATCGGACCACCTTGGTTCGTAATTTAAAGCCCCTTGAACAGCAGGGATTGATCCATGATATTGCCCAGTCGGGAACGCGAAACCGGCAGCTCTGTTTGACGGCAGCGGGCCGAGAAAAAATCGAACAAGCCGATGCTTACTGGGAACTGGCCCAGAAGCAGATCGAAACACAGCTCGGACAGGAAGACACAAAAACTCTCCAAGCCCTATTATTAAAAATTGAGGTCTTAATGCCTTAATTTTTTTAGCTATATCGTGTAGATACACTAAAGAAAGTGAGAAAGCGTATAATATGAAAGAGATGACTAGAACAAAAGGTTTGATATGTCGGAGAAAATTCGTGTGGCAATTGCAGTCAAAAGGTGAACAGCGATGAATAAACAAACGGAAATCGAAAAGGAATTGGCTCAACTGCCGATTCTGGAATATGTATTTTTTAAACCCGAAGAGATTGTTTTTTCCAAAGAAGTTCGGGATCTCTGTCAAGGCAATAGCTGCGGCATGTATCATACCACCTGGGCCTGTCCCCCGGCAGTGGGCAGTGTTGAGAGCTGTATGGAAAAATGTCAGGCTTATGATAAAGCGATGCTCTTTACCACCGCCACTGAGGTAGCCAGCAGCTTTGATATGAAAGGATGGATGCGCGCCCGGGTTGAGCACGAGGCATTAACCGATCAGGTGGCCGATGTTTTCCGGCGCTACGATAAAAATGCTTTGATCCTATCTACCGAAGGATGCACGGTCTGTAAAAAATGCTCCTACCCTGATGCGCCCTGCCGGTTCCCCGATCGGATGTATCCGGCCACCGAAGGCTACGGCATTATGGTGATGCAGATGGCTCCGGCTTTAAATATCAACTACAATAATGGCGCCAATACCGTCACCTATTTCAGCATGGTACTGTTTAATGAATAAGCGATACTCGGTGACCAGCTCATATGATGTTATTTACGAAGCGCTGTTGCCCAAATTGGCTGAGTGTAACCTGGCGGAAAGTGCCGCTCGTTTTGGCCTGAATATTAATCCAAATGGAGATATTATCATCAATTTTTTAAAACGGGATTATCGTATTACCAATACCGGGGTGATGCCACTTGATGGGAAACCGGTGAATATCAATAATCGCTCCATTTTGATCCATTATGTGTTGTCCCAGGGCACTGGTGATCCAGTTTATTTGTTTAAACCCCTTTTTCGGATGACGACAATTTTTTCAAGTGGCGACACCGGAAAAGTCAGCATGATGGATGCACCTTTGATTAAAATATTTGGAAATAATGTCAATGAATTGGACGAAGCCATCATAAAATTAGGCGGAAAATCAGAGCTTTCCAAAGAACCGAATAGCCAATGCTGGTTATTGGAAGTGTTACCCAAAATACCGGTTAAGATTATCTATCGGGAAGCTGA
The DNA here is from genome assembly GCA_030156895.1 of Eubacteriaceae bacterium. Taxonomy (GTDB): domain Bacteria; phylum Bacillota; class Clostridia; order Eubacteriales; family Eubacteriaceae; genus Acetobacterium. Next base: position 108,673 of record JASGLP010000001.1, read on the forward strand.
TGAGGATTTCCCGGTTGAGATTCAAACTCAATTTGATGAAAGCGCTCCGAAATTTCTGGAGTTTGAATGTCTGGCTTTTTTATGTGGCTGCCTTGTCAGAGCACTGATTAAAACGGCAGAATATGGAACTGTTGATGGATGGGAATAACAACTCGCCTTCCAGTTTTTAATTTTACACCGAATTTTCGGTGTTTTTTTGTGCAAAAAATTATAGAAATAGTCACTTTAACACGAACTTAACAGAACATTAACGCTACGGAATAGTTGAAGCGTAATATAAGGCTATCAAAAGAAATTAACAAGAAGCAAGGCGAAAAGCCTTTGAGTAAGCAAAAGATTTATATTATAAGAAAGGCAGGGGAAGTGATATCCCCTGCCTCGTTTTATTTGAAATATTAGTATCTGCCAATATCACAGGCAATCTGGTGCGCAATTGAAGTCGCATCATAAATATTTTTTGGTGAGACACAGTCACCAAGCTGATAGAATTCCGGGGCACAATCGGAAAGGGCCAGAGATTCTTCCTGCAATGGTTTTTGACCAATAGCATAGATGACAGTGTCAGCTTCAATTGTCCGAGTTTCCTTAGAATCTTCAACGACCAGACCGGAATCATTGACCTCCAGCGCTTTAGTGGAAACGCAAATGGTAATATTAGGATGGCGGGTTAATTCGTCACCGAGAGCGACACCATGAACCAGCGGGAAACCGCCCGGTAGTTCCATTAAGCCGCCCATTCGGTTGGAAGTGCCTTCAACTGGTGGCGGAGTGGCAACAGTTCCGGGAGCCATTTCGACAACTGTAATTTCATGACCCAGGCTGGACAGAAAAATTGCCAGTTCCAGACCGACCAGGCCACCGCCCATAATGACGGCTTTCTTGCCGACCTTTTCGGGGTGATAGTAGACTTCTTCGGCACCAATAGCTTTTGCATGATCGATGCCTTTAATAGCTGGGATCAAGGGTCTGGCACCCATAGCCGAAATAATCACATCAGGATGGAGTGATTCAGCCAGTTCCGGCGTTACTTGTGTGTTTAAGCGAAGGTCAACAGCGGAACGAGATACTTTGAGCGCCTGTCGTTTTAAATATTTGTCCAGATTGGACTTAAAGGGAATTTTCTCTTCACAAAGCAGAGCTCCGCCTAAACGATCATTTTTTTCGCAGAGAATAACTCGATGACCCTGCTTAGCAGCAGTCAGTGCGGCTTGCATTCCGCCAATCCCGCCACCAGCGATTAGAACCGTTTTTTTATAGATCGGTGGTGGGGTAGTCATTGTAGCTTGTTCCCGGCCAATTTCCGGATTAGTGGCACAATAGAAAACACCATCAACAGTCGAATTAGAAAAACAGTAGAAACAGCGCAGGCAGGGATTAATTTCATCAGCGCGTCCCAGCCGGGTTTTAATCGGCAGATCCGGGTCAGCCAGCGTCTGTCGGCCTAAATTAACCACGTCGACTTTGCCTGAGGCAATCAACTCTTCCATCATCTCGGGGTCAGTCAGGGCACCAACGGTTCCGACTGGCGTTGATACGTGCTTTTTTATTTGGGCGGCATAATCGGTGTTGCAGCCGTCGGGGAGGAACATGGTCGGATGGGTTCGCATGGAGGCGGCATCAATTTCATGGTGACCAACGGAAACATGGATTATATCGACTTTGCCGTCCAGCATTTTGGCAATGGCAATCCCTTCATCCAGATCATAACCATCCGGCAGATATTCGGTGGCACTCATCCGAAATTCTATGGGAATATCTTTACCAATGCGTTTACGGACCGCTTCAATAACGGCCAGAGGGAAACGCATACGGTTTTCCACAGAACCACCCCATTTATCGTTTCTTTGATTGTCGCGGGGTGACAGAAACTGATGAATCTGCCAGCCGTGACCGCCATGCAGGGTGATCATCTGATAGCCGCACTGTCTGGCGAAGGAGGCCGCATCACAATATCGTTCGATCATGGCATCAATCTGTTCGTCTTTCATTTCCCGTATTTCAACACCGTCTTCACGGCGGCCATCAACGGTACCATAAACGAAGCCGGGGTTTTGAGGCATTAAATCAAGGCTGGCATTCTGGCCGGCATGACACAGTTCAATGGCGGCCACAGCACCATGGCGGGAAATGGCCGTACTGGCGCGGGTCAGGTTGACTTTGCCGAGGATATCGTTGCCCCGCATCTGAAAGGGATGGCTGCGGCCATATTCGCCGTCGATGAGCATATCACCAACACAGACTGAGGCAAAACCGCCCAGTGCTTTTCGTTCATAAAAATAAGCGGCTTCTTCGGTGAGAAAACGATCACTGGTCAAGCCGGGATAATCCTGTGGGGAAGAAAATATCCGGTTTTTGAATAGCGTTTTGCCCAATTTAAGGGGCTCAAATAAGTGTTTGTACTTTTTCATGGCTAGTCTCCTTATCAATCTTTTACATTGATTTTATAATATTTTGGAAAGCAAAACATCGCGCGAATGTATGAAAACCATGAAAAGGATTTCGACATTTACCGAAAACTCTGGTAAAATGATAGAAGAAAGGGTGCTAAGATGAAGATAAAACTAACCATGCTGCTTGAAAAATTAACTGATATTCCTTATCAATATTTTCCCGCTGAGGACAATGCAGAAAAAGCCTTTTCTTCGATTCGCTTACTCCAAACTGTTCAACAGGAATACCGAAGTGATGTGCTTTATCTGGCTACGGCTGATATGCTCAATCGAATAGATCCGAAAGAGTGGCCTGATACAGTTATATGTGCTGAAACAGAAGAAGTGCCTTTAGCCACCGAAGCGGTTAACGAATTGGCAGTTATCCGGCATGCGAATGACATCTTGGCGCTGAAAGAAAAACTTGAAAATATTATTGCTGACTATACTTATTTGTATAATGCCATGATCAGAATGGTCATTGACAACCAGGGCTTGAATGAAATAATTAACGAGATGACCAGTTTTCTGGGCAATCCTTTCTATGTTGCCGATTCGGACTTTAGAGTGATTGCCCGCAGCAGCTGTCCACTGAATAAGCCTGATCAGTGGATCTTTATTATTGAAAATGGTATAGAGGATGGCTATATTTCCAGTTCGGTCAATGATTTTTACTATATGAAAGATTTGATGAAAAAAACCGAAAACCAGAACAAGCCGGTTTTCTTCGCCGGTAATGCACTATACCCGCATTCCTTCTGTTCAATGAATTTACAGAGTCAAAATCATAAAATCGGCCTGATGACGGTGTTTGAGACAGAAAAAGAATTTTCCATTGGGACCAAGGCTTTATTTGATTTTTTCAGCGAGATTATAGTTTTGGAACTTTTGAAGAATCGAACCATCAATGAAAATGAAGGGATTAAGCTTGGATACCTCTTTTCTGAGATTCTGACCGGGAATCAAAGCTCTGAAAATGAATTAAGTAAAATCATCCAGTTTATGGAACTTGATTTTCCGAGATCCTTTTATATTCTGACCATAAAATCCCGGAGTGAAGAGCGCAACCGTTATGAGCTTACTTTTTTGCGAAAACGAATGATCCAAATGCTTTCCCATACGGTTTGTATCATTTTTCAGAATGCGATCGTGTTTTTAACGGATCAAAAAAATGATTGTTGTTGGTTACGGCCAGAAAGTCAGTTTTTAAACTGGTTAAATGATAAGCGGATGGTTGCGGGAGTCAGTGAAATCTATCATGATGCAGGCGCCATTAAAAAGGCTTATCACCAAACTCTGAAGGCCATCGATTTAGGTTTAAAAACAAAAGAGACCATTTATAGCTATCAGCAGTTTCGGTTTTCTGATCTTTTGCAGCAGATTGGAAATCTTAATGAATGGGAATCGCTAGTTCATCCGGCCCTTGAAAAAATCAAGGCTTATGATGCCGAAAAAAATTCAGACCTTGAAGAAACCCTCTATACATATATGAAAAGCGGGCGCTCGCAGGCACAAACAGCTAAAATTCTACATGTTCATCGCAGCTCACTACAGTATCGATTGTCAAAAATTGAATCGGTGATGGGAATATCTCTTGACGATTATCAGACTTTTTTACATCTTCAACTGTCGATTGAAGTAGAGAAAAATTCGGTTTTGAAAACCATATAAAAAAGAGCTGGTTGTTTTTGACAACCAGCTTTTGGCTTGGTATATTAATAATCCAGCGGATCTTCAACCAAATCAATAATAGCATTTTTAAAGGCTTCACAGGCGGTTCTACAGTTGGCCTGGGTACCGGTTAAAATCACGCCGCTTAAGTTTGAGTTAGTGGGTGGGGTGAAGAATTTGACCACTTCCACATCGGCAACAGTCAAGGCTTCGTCAATCCCAACAACCCCTTCCAGAGCACCGGCAAATAAGAAGGCGATGGAAGAACCTATGGGTAGATCATACGTTTCTGAGAAATACTTGCCGATTTTAGGCACCAGTTGCGCATAAATCAGATTGGAACCGTCCTCGTTAGCACTATAAACGCTGGATTTATTCTCAGCATAATCCCGGATATAGCGAAGGCCGCTTTCCACATCGGAAACGGTTGGCCCGGTAATGACACCAAAAACCTGACCATCATTGAGGCCGGCACCGTAGCCATAAAGGGTTTTCAGATAGCAGACTTCCACATTAGCAGATTTTGTCGCCTCATCAGCGGCACAATAGCCGACACCATCATATTGGGTGGTGAAAATGCCAATATCGATACAACCTTCAGGCAGTTCAAATTCCTCGAGATAAATATCTTCAACATCGGTTAAAAGCTTGCTGTAAATTAGATTACATTTTACACGGTCTCCGGTCATCTTAGATCTCCTTTATCTTCATTTTCTCTATCATAACATGTTTTTAGGTATTCGTAAATTAAAATCCTTGCTGCAAAAAGATAAAAATAAAGCTCAGACAGATTGTCTGAGCTTTATTTTTATTTTGTTAAAAAAGCATGAACGGAACGGGCTGCCTGGCGGCCTTCGTGAATGGCCCATACAACCAGGCTTTGTCCGCGGTGCATGTCGCCAGCGGTGAAATATTTTTCCCGGCTGGTCTGATATACAGTGTCACCAACGACATTGGAACGTCCGTCACGAGTCAGTTCCAGCTGATCGACCAGCTGATCATCAGGGCCTAAAAAGCCCATAGCCAAAAGAACCAGATCGGCATTCAAAACTTTTTCTGAGCCCGGGATTTCTTTCATGGTCATGCGGCCATTTTCATCCTTGATCCATTCGATGGAAACAGTTTCTAAAGCGGTAACGGCATCAGTACCCACCATTTTTTTGGTCGTGACACAGTAATGTCTGGGGTCATCACCGTATAAGGCAGCGGCTTCTTCCTGACCGTAATCAAGCTTATAGGTTTTTGGCCATTCTGGCCAGGGATTGCTGGCAGTTCTGTCAACTGACGGTTTTGGCATGATTTCCAGCTGAATCACTGATTTGCAGCCGTGTCTGATGGAAGTGGCGACGCAGTCGGTTCCGGTATCCCCCCCGCCAATAACGACGACGTTTTTATCTTTGGCAGAGATATAAGCATTGTCACTTAAACCAGAGTCTAAGAGGCTTTTAGTATTAGCTGATAAAAAGTCAATGGCAAAATGAACGCCGGAAAGATTTCGGCCTTCAATGGGCAGGTCTCTTGGTTTGGTCGCTCCACCACAAAGAACAACAGCGTCGAAGTTCTGATCAAGTTCTGCAACTGAATAGTCTTTACCAACTTCTGTTGAAGTAACAAACTCGATGCCTTCTTCTTTCATTAGGTTGACACGTCTGCCAACGATTTTTTCTTTATCCAGTTTCATATTGGGGATACCATACATTAAAAGTCCCCCGACGCGATCAGCCCGTTCAAATACGGTGACCAGGTGTCCAGCTTTGTTAAGCTCATCGGCGCAGGCAAGACCGGCTGGTCCTGAACCCACAACGGCTACTTTTTTACCAGTTCGCACGGTTGGTGGTGTGGCTTTGATCCAGCCTTCTTCATAAGCACGATCGATAATATTGCATTCATTGACCTTGATGGTGACCTGCGGTTCATTTAGACCCACAGTACAGGCGCCTTCACAAGGAGCCGGGCAAACCCGACCAGTGAATTCTGGGAAATTATTGGTTTTCATCAGCCGCTTGAAAGCTTCTTCCCATAGACCTTTATAAATCAGGTCATTCCATTCCGGGATCAGGTTGTGGATGGGGCAGCCGGAAGCGCCACCAGCCAAAAGGATACCGGAATGACAGTAGGGAACGCCGCAATCCATGCAGCGTGCTCCCTGAATCTGTTGTTTTTCCTGAGATAAGTGAAGATGAAATTCATCCCAGTCTTTAATACGTTCCAGTGGTTCACGATCATTCGGAACTTCACGTTTATATTCTAAAAATCCTGTTGATTTTCCCATGATTGACCTCCTTAATTGCCGCTTACGCGCGATAAATCACTCATATTATCCTGGAAAGCCGCCATTAAAGCGTCGTCGCCAGTTAATCCCTGAGCAGTTGCCCGTTCCATGGCTTGCAGCATGCGATTATAGTCGCGCGGCAGTACTTTTGTAAACTTAGGCAGATAGCTGTCGAAACTGTCCAGAATTTTCTGAGCCAGATCACTTTTTGTATAAAGCTGATGTTTTTCGATCAGTGATTTCAATGCGCTGATTTCGGCTGGATCGGTTACTTTAACCAGGTCAGCCATTTCCTGGTTGCAGTGGTTGGCAAAAGTGCCATCTGAATCCAGCACATAGGCAATCCCACCGGACATACCAGCAGCAAAGTTACGGCCAGTCTGACCAAGGACAACGACAGTTCCACCAGTCATGTATTCACAACCGTGATCACCGATGGCTTCAACAACTGCTGTAGCGCCACTGTTACGGACACAGAAACGCTCGCCCGCGGCACCGCGAATATAGGCCTCGCCCTGCGTAGCACCAAAGAAGGCCACGTTGCCGACGATAATATTGTCTTCTGCAACAAAGCTAGCATTTTTGGGAGGATAGACGATCATTTTACCACCGGATAAGCCTTTGCCATAATAGTCATTGGCATCGCCTTCCAGCTGAATGGTCATACCCTTTGGCATGAAAGCACCCAGACTCTGGCCAGCGGATCCTTTTAGTTTAAGTTTAATGGTGTCATCCGGTAAACCGTCAACCCCATATTTTTTAGTGACTTCATTTCCGATAATCGTTCCAACGACACGGTTGGTATTTTTGATTTTTGCGGAAACTTTTACCGGTGTCTGATCATCCAGAGCCGGTTTGCACTGGTCAAGCAGCTCGGCTAAATCCAGTGATGTTTTCAGGCGATGATCCTGTTCGAGCTGGCAATATTTGCCGACTTTATCGGAGACTTCAGGCTGATAAAGGATATTGGATAAATCCACGCCTTTAGCTTTCCAGTGATCGATGGCAGCACGCATCTGTAGTTTGTCGGAGCGGCCAACCATTTCATCAATTGTTCTAAAGCCTAGCTCAGCCATAATTTCTCTTAGTTCCTGAGCAATAAAGCGCATGAAATTAACGATATGAGCAGGATCACCTTTAAAGCGCTTACGCAATTCCGGATTCTGAGTGGCAACCCCTACTGGACAGGTATCCAGATGACAGACTCGCATCATGACACAGCCAAGGATAACCAGTGGTGCGGTAGCGAATCCATATTCTTCTGCACCTAAGAGCGTAGCAACTGCCAGATCTTTACCGGTTAGCAGTTTTCCATCAGTTTCCACTTTAACACGGCTACGCAGATCATTTAAAACCAGGGTCTGATGGGTTTCGGCCAGGCCAAGTTCCCATGGCAGTCCGGCATGACGAATAGAGGTTCTAGGAGAAGCACCAGTTCCACCGTCATAGCCGCTGATTAAAATAACATCAGCTCGGGCTTTGGCAACACCGGCAGCAATCGTCCCAACGCCCACTTCTGATACCAGTTTGACGTTGATGCTGGCTTCGCGGTTAGCATTCTTAAGGTCGTGAATCAGCTCGGCCAGATCTTCGATAGAATAAATATCATGATGTGGCGGTGGCGAGATCAGACCTACACCTGGTGTTGAGTATCGAGTCTTGGCAACCCAAGGGTAAACCTTTCGACCTGGTAACTGACCACCTTCGCCTGGCTTAGCACCTTGAGCCATTTTAATCTGAATTTCCTGGGCAGAACTTAAATATTGACTAGTAACGCCGAAACGTCCGGAAGCAACCTGTTTGATAGCACTTAGTTTTGAGTCGCCATTGGCTAGAGGAATAAGCCGCTCCAAATCCTCGCCGCCTTCACCAGTATTGCTTTTACCGCCGATACGGTTCATAGCAATAGCCAGGGCCTCGTGTGACTCTTTGCTTAATGAACCGTATGACATAGCCCCGGTTTTAAAGCGCTTGCAGATGGATTCAACCGATTCAACCTCATCGATAGAAATGGGATTTAAATCTTTGAATTCCATCAAACCACGCAGGGTACATAGTCTTTGGGTCTGCTCATCAATTTGCGCGGTATAGTTTTTGTATAGCGCATAATCGTTGTTACGACAGGCGTTCTGCAGGGTGTAAATGGTTTCCGGGTTATAGGTATGGAATTCTCCATCTGACCGCCATTGGAAAGAGCCGCCAGCATCAAGTGGTTGACCCTTTGTAAATGGATTATTATAGGCTTCGTCATGACGTAGTTGCGATTCCTGAGCGATTTCAGCCAGACCCATGCCGCCGATTCGTGATGGGGTACGGGTGAAGTAATCTTCGATCACATCTTCATGAATACCGATCGCTTCAAAAATCTGAGCACCCTGATAACTTAGAATCGTTGAGATACCCATTTTTGACAGAACCTTAATGACCCCTTTAACGCTGGCCTTCATATAGGTTTTAACGGCTTTTTCAAAGTCAGCACCTGGTAAAATACCCGTTTTGACCATATCTTCCACGGTTTCAAAGACCAGGTAAGGATTAATGGCTGACGCACCATAGCCGATTAAGAGGGCAAAATGATGCACTTCCCGGGGTTCACCGGATTCTACAATCAGGCTGACCTGGGTACGGGTTCGGTTACGGATCAGGTGATGATGCAGGGCTGAAACAGCCAGCAGTGAAGGAATGGGCAGTTCATTTTGATTAGTGCCGCGGTCTGATAGAATCAGGATGGTGGCACCCTTTTTAATGGCTTCATCAGCCTGTTCAAAGAGGGTATTCAGGGCACCTTTTAAACCGGCTTCACCAGAAGAGCTGGGGAAAAGCGTTTTTAAGGTAACAGCTCTGAAGTTCTCTTCATCCAGGGCTCTAATTTTTTCCAGATCCTTGTTAGCTAAAATTGGATGATCCAGTTGGATTTGTCGGCAACTTTCAGGAACCGGATTGATCAGGTTGCCTTCGCCACCTAAATAAACCTCGCTGCCCGTGATCAGTTCTTCACGGATGGCATCGATTGGCGGGTTGGTAACCTGGGCAAATAATTGTTTAAAGTAGTTGAAAAGAAGCTGCGGCTTATCCGATAGAACAGCTAAAGGCACGTCATTACCCATGGCACCCAGGGGATCAACACCGTCTCTGGCCATTGGCAGAATGATATCCATCAATTCTTCATGATTGTAGCCGAAAGCTTTCTGGCGGCATAAAAGCGATTCGATTTCTGGCTCAGCACAGCAAGTACTTTCCGGAATATCAGACAGCTTTCTTAAATTATTGGCAATCCATTCCTGGTAAGGCTGTTCTGAGGCGACTTCATTTTTAAGATCCTCATCATTAATGATCTGGCCTTTTTCAGTGTCGATCATCAGCATCCGACCTGGTTTTAAACGTTCTTTTAAAACAACATCTTCCGGTGCGATATCAATAACGCCAACTTCTGAGGCCAGGATTACTAAATCATCTTTAGTGACATAGTAACGAGATGGGCGCAGACCGTTTCGGTCAAGGACCGCTCCCAGGCGAACACCATCGGTAAAGGCAACAGCGGCCGGACCATCCCATGGCTCCATTAGGGCTGAATGGTAAGCATAGAAGGCGCGTTTTTCTGGAGACATGGACTCGTGTTTAGACCAGGGCTCGGGAATCATCATCATGGCACTGTGAGCCAGTGAGCGGCCAGTCAGGCTTAAGAATTCAAAACAGTTGTCAAATACCGCAGAGTCACTGCCATCTACGTCAAGAACGGGGAAAGTTTTTTCCAGTTCATTTTCGAACAGTTCACTTTGTAATAGTGACTGACGGGCATACATCCAGTTAACGTTACCGCGAAGGGTGTTAATTTCACCATTGTGGATCATGTAACGGTTAGGATGGGCACGCTCCCAACTGGGGAAGGTGTTGGTGCTGAAACGGGAGTGAACCATGGCAATTGCTGTAGTAACATCATCTTCCTGCAGATCCTTATAGAAGTGTCCAACCTGATCTTCGGTCAGCATCCCTTTATAAACAACGGTACGGGAAGAGAAGCTGGCAGCATAGAAATAAAGATCGGATTTTTTAGCCTGCTTTTCCATCTGTTTACGAATGGTGTAGAGTTTTCGTTCAAAAGAAAGGGCATCTTTAATTTCCGGGTTCTTGCCAATGAAGACCTGGCGGATAAAAGGCATGCTTTCCAGGGCGGTATTACCCAGGCCTTCGGGATTGGTTGGCACATCACGAAAACCGATCAGGCGTTGCCCTTCGGCTTTAATAATTTCTGCAAGCATGCTTTCACATTCAGAGCGTTTCTTTTCGTCGGTGGGAAGATAAAGCATTCCCAGTCCGTAATCACCCGTCTGCGGCAGAACAAATCCTTCTTCAATGGCGACTCGTTTTAAAAAGTCGTGGGGAATCTGAATCAGAATGCCGGCTCCGTCTCCGGTATTGGTTTCGGCGCCACGACCTCCACGATGTTGAAGATTGGTGAGGGTCTGAAGGCCTTGTTTAACGATGGCATTTGATTTTTTTCCTTTAATATGGACGATGGCACCAATTCCGCAGGCATCATGTTCGAAATCAGGATTATATAATCCCTGCTTTGGTGGCATACTGGTGTTTTTCATAGGCGTGTTTCCTTTCTTTAGTGGTTTTATTCATAATAAATCTTTTATTTATATTTTATCACACTGGAAAAAATAATAAATGAATTAATAAGAAAATCAAACCGTAATCTTGTATACATTATAATATTTTAATTCGGGAAATTTTTCAAGGGGATAATTTAGTTTATTAAAGTAAAATCGAAAAAAAATTAAAAAAATTAAGAGAAAAGGGTCTTTGAATTAATAAAAAAAGAATTTTACCAAAAAATATCCATTCAGAGGAAACTTTTTTATGGACAGAGGCGCCATAATACAAATTCAATACAAACGTTTACATAATGTCTATTTACTTATGGTCATAAGGTGCTATAATGGGTTTAAATCAAAAACATTATTCAAAGGATCAACTGACAAATCTAATGAAGGATAAATGAAATCAGAATGATAAAAAAATTATCCCTGAATTCAAAATAAGCTCAGATAATAAATTAATAATCATAACAATGAACACATTAAATTGAGATCGGTATCAGACTTATGAAAATCCTGACAGATGACTTCATAAAAAAGATAATAGATTGATAGAAGATGATTCATAAATGATTAAAAATATCTGAACAAAAATGAAGATTGAGATATTGTTGGAAAGAAAGTGGCAATTAATTTTAACTGATATGATATAAAAATAAAAAGTCAATCAGAAAAATTAGTTAAAACAGAAATAAAAACAATAAACAAAATTCAGAAACTTCTAAAAAGATAAAAGGTTGAAAAAAGAATAATCGATTTGATTAATATCAGAAGGAGGATTCCATTAGGATGACGACTGAGATTCAAAACTAGAACCGGTTCTGCAAGATAATTGTGGAATCGGTTTTAGTCGTTTTAGAGAGAAAGGAGGCAGTAATGATGAAAAAAGGAATAACGCTTTTATTAATGGCCGTGCTTCTGTTGAGTTTTGCTTCTGTGGTTTTTGCAGGAGGCGATAAAAATCAGATTAAAAATCCAGGCATTAATGAAAATGCGCCCTCCTATGGCGAATTAAATCCTGATCTCTATCAGGAAAACAGATAGGTGAGCTATGAGCGGTCAATAAAAAAGATCACCCAAATATCTTAAGGATTTGGATGATCTTTTTTCTTTATTCAGTGACGGACAGCTTAATTTGCCTGATCAGTTTACCCACTGCTGGAATAGCTAGTACAATAACAGTCAAGACCGCTTCGCCTAAAAGATAGGAGCCGTTGTAAACCAGTGACCAGGTGAAGCCGCTAAAACCTTCTGGGGCGTACATGCCGAAGAAGATCAGACCGGACAGAAAACTGAAAACAAAGCGACCGGAAACACCCAGCAGGTATCCGGGAATGATGGAATTCCGATCTTTCAGCAGTCCGGATAAACCCAGAGCACCAAAGGCCAGGGGGTAATCAACCAGCATCTGAATCGGTGAGATGACATAGGGATGAATCATTAGATCCAGCAGGCCGAAGCAGATGCCGGCCAGCAGCCCCTGACGCAGTCCGAAAAAATAGCCGACCAGCACGATAAAGAGCATCGATAAAGGCGTGATGGCACCACCTTGGGGCAGTTGAAACAAAGTGATCTGATTCAGGACAAAAGCAAAGGCTATGGCAATAGCCGAAAAGGTAAGGGCTCTCGGCTTGGCGGAATGTGATTTTTTATCAGTAATCAAAAAGATGATCAAAAGACCCGAAAAAATCAAGAGGGCAATAATGGCTTTGGCCATCGTGGACTCGAACATGGATTGAAATAATTCTTCAGACATAAAAAAATCCTCCTTTTGTGAAAAGGAGGGGGATGTTGCACAAACAGACAACAAAAAGGCTTCCCTCCGCTGGTATTAACCAGATCAGGTAATAAGGGTAAATCTCAGCACATGGCTCCCCCAGCTTTTACTATTTAATAATCTTAACCTGACCGGATTTAGATGTCAAGTCTTAGAATTATAAAAACCATCCAATCAGTAAATGATCTGGATGGTTATGGTTTTGGATTATTTTTCTTCTGAGATCGCTTCTTCAGTCAGCTCAGCATCACTTTCAGCTTCCGATTCGTCAACAGCAGTTTCTAAATCAGCAGAAATTTCAGCTTCGAGCATTTCCGGATCGGCTTCTGTCGTTTCGATCAAGTCAGCTGAAATTTCTTCTGTAGCTTCTTCAACTGTTTCCAGTGCTTGAGGAGCCATCACTACTAATTTCTGATAAGCTGCGCTGGCAAAGATTAAAAGCAGGGCAATGCCGCCATAAAGGACAACATCTTCGATAATGGTGGGCAGCAGCTGTGAAGGAAAGAGCTGGCCCATGACTTCGGATGAGTCGTAACCCATGGAAACATAGTAATCCAGGTTGTCTTTAAACAGGACAATTGAAACAATAAGATTGGTTGCGCCTAAAATAGCCGCAAGAATACCACCGATAAAAAGCGATAGCGACAGCTTTGTTTTACCGGTATTTTGAGTCTGATTCATTAAGAACTCCATTTCCGCCAAAAGGCAATAGATTAAGTAATTATTTCGACCATTATATTACCATGTCTAACCTGTAATCCTCCTTTAAGTAAGGATATGATTAAGAATAAATTCAGATAATCCGCATAGCTTTGGGGCACAATAAAGTTTTTTGCGCTAGAATAGTTTGTATAAAAGGGGGTAAATATGAAACCGTCAAAGAATATTGTCATACTTGTTATTGGCCTGTCTGTGATTGTTTTACTCACATTTTTATCAGCCGGGCATAGGGATAAGAGTCAGGAGGTGACCATGATAAGCAGTATGGATGAACTGGAGCTTCTAGACATTAATGATCATCTTGAAAGACAGGTGGTAATCATATATAATGAAGAAGTTAAGGCGGATATCGGCTTGTTGGGATTAAGGCAGGATCAGGTTATAAAAGGTCGAAATTTGTCGGAGCATGTAGATGTTATCGAGGTTGATGAGCAGGTTGATATTGACCAATTCATCGAAGAATTGAACAAAAACGAATTTGTGCTGAGTGCAGACCGAAATGGCGTGCTGAGAACAAGTACCGAGTAAGGAGAAAAAATGATACTGGCTTGGGATGATATTAAAGAACTGAATGACCGGATTGAGGCAAAGGATTTAGCGTGTAAAGTGCATTTGAGCGATGCCTGCAGCGGGCAGAGCATGTGGCTGGAAGATCTGACTGACAGCGGATTTAAAGATCTGGAAGCCATTCATCAGCTGATTAAAGCATTTTTTGCCGAGAAAAAAGTCGAAATTGACTTTAGCTGGGATAAGAAGTGTTTTTGGACCAAAGATCGATTAAAGAAATCATAAACAAAAAAAGCATTGCCGGCCTGTAATTGGCTGGCAATGCTCTTTTTTTGCTGTGAATATGAGATTTTCATCTGATTTAGTAAGCAAATTCCAAATAGCCCATAACGGTTTTACAAAGGGAAAAAACACCATCATAAATTTCGAAAATTGTGGATACAGAATTATTTTTGCGGATTCTGAACATACTTTTTAACAAGCCGATAGGCTGTCGTCTGACTAAGCCCCAGCAGATCAGCTACTTCTGCAATATTTTCGCTGGAGTCATAATAATTTTGGATCAGGGTCTTTTTGTAGTTTTCCACAAGATCGTCAAAAACCGCTTTCTTTTCAGTAATTTGCTGATGACGATAAAAATCTTCCAGCTGTTCCGGCAATTTATCCATACTGATAATAGAACCCATGCTCATGACGGCCATTTGCTCAACGGCGTTTTTTAGCTGGCGAACATTACCGGGCCAGTCATACTGGATCAGGGCATCAATGACTTTGTTTGAAAAAACCTTGTTCTGATTATACTTTTGATTGTAGTTTTTTAAATAATACTGAGCGATGGGATAGATATCATCCCGACGTTCGCGAAGGGCAGGAATAGTTTGGGTTATACCATTGATTCGCCAAAAAAGATCCTCTCTGAATTTATTGTTTTTAACCTGGTCTTCAAGGTTTTTATTGGTGGCGGTAATAATCCGGGTATTCACCTGTTTGGCTTCCACCCCACCGACGGCGATAAAGCGCTGATTTTCAAGAAATTCCAGAAGTTTAACCTGGATATTCGGTTGCAGTTCACCTATTTCATCTAAAAAGAGTGTGCCATTGTTTGCCATTTCAACCAGCCCTTTTTTGCCTTTGGGACTGGCACCAGTGAAGGCATAGGGGACATAGCCAAAAAGTTCGCTCTCGATCAGATTGTCAGGAATTGAGGCGCAGTTGATGGAAATAAAGGCTTCATTCTTCCGACTGCTGCAATCATGGATAAACTTGGCAACCAGGCTTTTTCCTACTCCACTTTCACCAAGCAACAAAATTGGAATATCCGATTTTGCGGCTTTTTTTAATTTATGCAGGGTCTGATAAAGCACGTAAGATCGGCCAACAAGATTATTTTCGACTTTTGTTTGTTCATTTAAAACTTGTCTTTTACTGGCGCGCATCTCTGATTCAGCGTTGCCATCTTCCGGTTTTTTGTAATCAAGATCGAAGGATACAAAGGATTCTGTTTTTAAAGTGTTGTATACCAACAAAGAAAGTGAATCGGAAGGATCATACAAGGGCGTCGTGATGGTGATATGTTCTTCGTTGGTCAGGATGGATTTCTGCCGGGAAATAATGGTTCGCTTTTTTTCAATGGCACAGTCAGTGGACGGCGGGGTCCAGAAACCCTGGAAAGAGGTTCTGAAGTTTAACTTCCACATTTTCTCCGCAGAGATGCCGTGATACTGCAGACAGGCTGGATTGGCATAGAGGACATTGCCCTTTTCGTCGGTGACGGTGATTTCAAAAAAACAGTTTTCAAGAATGTTTAAATAGAATTCAGCCGGAAGCGACTTGAGATAGTTAAGATATTCTTCATTATGTTCATATTGATATTCCATTGCTGTACCTTTCTTTTGTTAACGACTACATCGCATAATAAGTCCCCGGCTTTTGTGTTCAAATCGAAGTTGTGAGGACAACTGCTATTATAGTAAAAAAAATGGAGATTGTAAAGTTTACGAAATAGAAGAAAGTGGAATTTTAGGAAGTTTCAATAGAGGCCTTTAAAACTCTTAAATAAAGCATATAAAAGGAAGAAAATTAAAGTGATAGGATTCACTAGACTTGTTAAAGTTGTGAAAAAATAATAAAAACAAGTAAATTACCAAAACTGGGAAGGATTGACGTCGCTTTTTCAAATTTGAAAATGATTACAAGAAATAAGCGTCGAAAAGACCTGATAAACAGGCGAAAAAGTTTTTATATAACTTGGCACGAACCTTGCATTATAAAATGCCAAACAAGGAAAGGAGCAAGGGCTAAATTTTCTAAAGCTTAAGAAGGAGTGAAATAATGTTTAGATTTAAAGCAGAACAAAATGTTTATGATGTGTATGGTGTGAAGATCGGAGGACAGCCGGGTGAATATCCGACCGTTCTGATTGGTAGTATTTTTTATCGCGGACATAAAATTATGCAGGATTCTGAAAAAGGGATCTTTGATGAGGCAGCTGCCAAAGCACTTTTAGATCAGGAAGCGGAAATGTGCGAAGAAACTGGTAATCCGAGAATTGTTGATGTATTGGGGGATACGGAAGTCGCTTTAACAAAGCATGTAGAATTTGTACTTAAAAATACTAAGAGTCCAATTCTTTTTGACAGTCCCAGCCCGGAAGTACGGATGGCAGCACTTAAAAACTTTGTTGGTGACAAAGATGCCATGTCCAGAATTATCTACAATTCTCTGGAAGAAAATTGTACAGAAGATGAATTGAGTGCAGTTAAAGATTCTGGCGTTAAAACGGCAGTTATTCTGGCTTTCAGTAAGAAACACTTGAAACCGGCCAAACGGATGGAACTACTGGTTGGTAACGAGAAAGAAGAAGGCCTTTTAGACAAAGCAAAACGAGCAGGCATCGAACAGTTCCTGGTTGATCCCGGGGTTCTGGATGTTGCCTCAAGCAGCTGGACCACTCGTGCCATTGCTGATATTAAAGATGAATACGGATTACCAGGGGGATGTGCTTCATCCAACGCCTTGTATTTGTGGAAAAAAATGCGCTCAAAGGGTAGCCCTTACTTTGAAGTAGCAGGCGCTTCAGTCTTTACTTTCCCAGTTGCCCATGGTGCCGACTTCATTTTATACGGACCGATTGCCAATGCACCTTGGGTCTATCGGGCAGTGGCAACAACAGATGCCATGATTGCCTACAGCAATAAATTGACAAAAACAAAACTGGGTACACCTGATCATCCACTCATGAAAATATTCTAAACTAAAGGGGAGTGTAGAATCGTGGAAAAAAAAGCGAAAAATAACACGGTACTCTATGTATCGATTGGGATAACGGCTGCATTTGTGATTGCCAGCATCGCTTTTACAGATGGCATGGCGACAGTATTTAATCAATTATTCTCGCTGATTACAACCAACTTCGGCTGGCTGTATCTGGTAGCCGTGGCCTTCTTTATCATCGTGGCCATTGGACTGGCGATCAGCCCTTATGGAAAAATAAAACTGGGCAAAGATGATGATAAGCCGGAATTTACCAATTTTCAATGGTTTTCCATGCTCTTTGGTGGCGGTATGGGAATTGGCCTGGTCTTCTGGTCGGTAGCAGAACCGATTATGCATTATCTGTCACCACCAATTGGTGAAGGCGGAACCCAGGAAGCCATGAATCTGGCCATGGAAAAAGTATTTTTCCACTGGGGATTTCATCCCTGGATTATTTTTGCCATTGGTGGTTTGGCTCTGGCCTACTTCCAATTCCGTAAAGATATGCCATTTTTAATTTCGTCAGCATTCTATCCCTTAATCGGCGATAGAATATATGGTCCAATCGGCAAAACAATTGATATTTTAGCGGTATTTGCCACTATTTTTGGAGTAGCCACCAGTCTTGGTTTTGGCTCCAATCAGATTGCCACAGGCTTGGAATATGTCTTTGGAATCGAATCATCACCCTTTATCGTTTCAATCATCATTGCTATTATTACCGCAATGTTTACCCTGGCAACCATGTCCGGCCTGCATAGTGCCATGCAGAAAGTAGCAGACGTAAAAATCTGGCTATCGATTGGTTTTATGGTATTTATCTTTGTATTTGGTGGGATGGTATTTATCTTAAACAACTTTACCAATTCATTAGGGATTTATCTTCAGAATCTGGTTGAACAAACCTTCTGGATGGGCAATATAGAATGGCTAAACGGGTGGACCGTCTTTTATTGGGCCTGGTGGATTGCCTGGGCACCATTTGTTGGTCAGTTTGTGGCTCGCGTTTCTAAAGGTCGTTCAATTAGAGAATTCATTATTGCGGTTTCACTGCTGCCATCAGGGTTTTCATTAATCTGGATTGCCATTTACGGTGGGGCTGCCTTTAATCTTAATAGCCTGACTGGCGGAGCGATCGAAACAGCAGTTTCTGCCAATTATACCACCGCTTTATTTGCCCTGCTAGAACAGCTGCCGCTTTATACCATTACATCAGTTCTGGCGATTGTCTTAATCGTGGCCTGTTTTATCGGTGCTGCTAATTCAGCAACTTATGTTTTGGCCATGTTGACCTCCGGTGGGGATATGGATCCCGGTAAAAAACTGCGAGGCGGATGGGGCGTAGCCCAGGGTGTCATTACCATTGTCTTAATTGTTGTTGGCGGAACCTCAGCCTTAAGTGTTTTGCAAACGGCTTCCATTGCCGCAGCTTTCCCCTTTATGCTGATTATGATCGTGATGTGCTTCAGTATGGTTAAAGCCCTCAAAGAGGACTATGAAACAAACTATTTAAAAAAAGTAAAACTGCCGGACGAAATAATCCTTAGTGAAGAAGTCGTTCTGGAAGAAAATAAATAAAAGGAAGGTGTACAAAATTGATCCAAAAATATGATATTTTAACACAGGATGAAATCGATAAAATTCATCACAACAGTATGCGGATTTTAAGAGAAATTGGCGTGGAGTTTTCCTACGAACCAGCCCTGGAAGTTTTTAGAAAAAACAATCAGCGGGTTGAAGGTCACAGAGTTTATCTGGATACGGAATTTGTGGAAAACATGATTGAAAAAGCCCCCCAGAGCTTTACCCTGCATGCCAGAAATCCGGAAAACAATTTAGTTTGCGGTGGCGGTGATGCGCTTTACATGCCAGGTTACGGCGCTCCGTTTATCTATGAAGCAGATGGAACTAAAAGAGATGCAACCATGGCTGATTATGATAATTTTGTTAAACTGGCCGGTGCCAGCAAACATCTTCATATGACTGGTGGAACGGTTTGTGAACCGACTGACATCAACGAAAATATCAGACATATGAAAATGGCATATAGCCACATTACTAATTCTGATAAAGTTTATATGGGGTCTTCATCAGGCTACGAATATGCTATGGATGCCATTGAAATGACGGCGATCCTGCATGGCGGAAAAGATGTCATCAAAGAAAAACCAGCCTTGATCTGTCTGATTAACTCAGTAACGCCCCTTAAATATGATGATCGTATGCTGGGCGGCCTGATGGCTTATGCTGAAACTGGACAGGCAATGGTAATTGCATCACTGGTTATGTCAGGATCAACCGGACCGGCGACATTGGCAGGCGCTTTGTCGCTGCAAAACGCCGAAGTTCTGGCTGGTATTACCCTGGCTCAATGCATTAATCCTGGAACGCCAGTGGTTTATGGCTCAACCTCTGCCATTTCTGATATGGGAACGGGTTCATTATCAATCGGTAATCCGGAAAATGCTCTCTTTACTTCAGCTAGTGCTCAATTATCACGTTTCTACGGTGTGCCTTGCCGTGGCGGCGGTGGCTTATCTGATGCCAAAACGGTGGATGCCCAGGCTGGTTATGAATCTATGATGCTGTTAATGGCAGCCACGACCACAGGTGTCAGTTTTGTTCTTCATTCAGCCGGAATTCTACAGTATTACATGGCCATGTCCTACGAAAAATTTATTATCGATGAAGAAATGTGCGGCATGCTTAAACGTTATATGGCTGGTTTTGATATGAGCGACGATGAAAAAATGGCCTTTGATGTCATTGAAAAAGTAGGCCCGGGTGGACACTTCCTAACCCAGAAGCATACTCGCAAAAACTTCAAAACGGAACACTTTAGACCAGCTTTAAGTGATCGACAGTCTTATGACGGTTGGGCCAAAGAAAGCCTGACAGCCTGCCAGCGAGCGAATGCTAAATGGAAATCAGTGTTGGAAAACTACCAGGCACCAGCTTTAGATGAAGCCGTCAATAAAGAATTACTGGCTTATATGGAAAAAAGAACAAAAGAATTAATTTAGGAGGAGAAGACAAATGAGTATTTTTGATGAATTAAAAGAAGCGATTATCGAAGGTGATGAAGATGTGGTTGTTGAGCTGGCTGAAAAAGTAATTGAAGATCAGGTTGATCCGGTTGCAGCGGTTCAGAATGGTTTAATCAAAGGGATTGAAGAAGTGGGTAAAGCCTGGATCGATGGCGAAGCATTTTTACCAGATGTTATGATGGCAGCTGATGCCATGAGTGCTGGAATGAAAGTTTTAGAACCGGAACTGGCTAAAGCACAAGCTTCTGGCGAAGGCTATGAAGACAAAGGAAAAATTGTTCTGGGTACTGTTGCCGGCGATATTCATGATATCGGAAAAAATATTGTCGGCGCTCTTTTGACAGCTGCCGGCTTTAAGGTGTATGATATTGGTATCGATTTACAGGCCGAAGATTTCTTAAATAAAGCCAAGGAAGTTGACGCCAAAATTATCGCCGCCAGTGCGCTTTTGACCACAACTATGAAATCACAGAAAGAACTGATTGAATTCCTGGTTGAACAGGGTGTGAGAGATCAGTACAAGGTAATCATTGGTGGCGGCCCGACCAGCCTTAAATGGGGCGAAGACATTGGAGCCGATGGCTGGGCTGAAACAGCCGATGAAGCGGTTGAACTTTGCCAGAAATTATTGGCGTAAAATATAGATATTCAAACCTAAGACGAAGTTAATTTTTACTAGCTGAGCATCGACAATTGGCTTTTTAGTTTTAAACTAGGAAATCCAATTGGTCGGTGTGGGGTTAGTCTCCGCATTATGGCACCAGCATAGCTGGTGCCTATTGGTGTTTTGTAAGGAGGAACCATGAAAGTTTTTTATAGTTCGCTGCTTTTTATTGTTTTGTTTCTGGGAATTGGATTTTTCAGCCCTGAAGAGTTCTCGGCGGTGACCAGCCAAATTTTTACATTGATCACCAATGACTGGGGATGGCTTTACCTGGTTGTGGTGCTGGGGATTTTGATATTTGTGGTCTATCTGGCTTTTAGCCCTTTCGGCAAGGTGCGTCTGGGTAAAGATGAGGATCGCCCGGAATACTCAAATTTTTCCTGGTTTGCCATGCTTTTCTCTGCCGGCATGGGGATTGGCCTGGTTTTTTGGGGTGTGGCCGAACCGGCTTTTCACTTTTCCAGCCCACCAATAGGGATTGAAGCCTACTCTCTTGATGCAGCAGCGGCATCCTTCCGGTATGTGTTTTTACACTGGGGTTTCCATCCCTGGGCTGTTTATGCTATTGTAGGTCTGTCACTGGCTTATGTGACTTACAGAAAAGATATGCCTTGCCTGATCAGTTCGATTGTAAAGCCGATAATGGCCGAAAAGCCATTTAAAATAGCAGGCGGTGTAATCGATACCTTAGCGCTTTTAATTACCGTATTTGGGGTTGCCACATCATTAGGGATGGGAGCTCTGCAGGTTGCTGGCGGTCTTTCCAGCCTCTTTAATTTTTCCAATACTTTTTTAGTTCAAGTTGTTATTATTCTGGTTATCACAGTCATGTTTTTGATTTCAGCTACAACCGGACTGAACAAGGGGATTCGTATTTTAAGTAACAGCAACATCATCATTGCCCTGAGTCTTTTAGCATTTGTATTTATTTTTGGCCCAACAGCCTTTATCATTAAACTGTTTTTTAATACCCTTGGTGGTTATTTGAACAGTTTTTTGACGTTAAGCCTTCCCCTAGATCCTTTTGTCAAAGATCCCTGGGTGGGGGACTGGACGATATTTTATTGGGCCTGGTGGGTATCCTGGGGACCTTTCGTGGGCACTTTTATTGCCCGGGTTTCCAAAGGGCGAACAATTAAGGAGTTTGTCCTGGGCGTCTTGATTGTTCCGGCCGGTTTTTGTTTTATCTGGTTTAGTGTATTTGGCGGAACGGCCCTTTATCATGAAATTTTCCAGAACATTGATATTGTCTCGGCCGTCAGCTCAGACGTGGCAGTAGGATTATTTGTTACCTTAGCCAATCTGCCTTTTGGCAGCCTGATTTCATTGATTGCCATTGTCCTGATCACCACTTTCTTCGTGACTTCGGCAGATTCAGCGACTTTTGTTCTGGGCATGTATTCCCAAAATGGCAAGCTTAATCCTGACAACTGGATTAAAATTGTCTGGGGTGTGACCCTTTCTTTAATGGCAATTCTTTTACTCAACAGCGGCGGCCTGGAAGCCATGCGCAATACCTCAATTATGATGGCTCTGCCATTTTTACTGGTGCTCATTGTCATCTGCGTTGCCATCGCTAAAGAACTTAATGACGAGCAAAAAAACAAGCTGTCCGAATGATCGGACAGCTCAGACAGCGTTATTATTGAATACCTGAGCACCGACAATTGGCTTTTCTCTTGTCTGCCTCGGGGCGAACAGTTGCTCGAAAACGCTTTAAATTAGCGATTTCAAATTGGGCAACTGTACGAATCCGCGCGCAGACCACGAAATCCAATTGGTCGGTGTGGGGTTCGACTACACACTGAGCGATCCGATTGATCGGATAGCTCTTTTTTTCTATATTTTAGAAAGCAGTTCTTTCTTTTTTTCGAGAAATTCGTCTTCAGTTAAAATTCCTTTTTCTTTGAGAACCCCCAGCCGTTCAAGCAGGGTCATGGGATCGTCATTTGTTTCGTTAAGCGTTTTGTATTTTTTATATAAATCAATCACATGTTGTGCTTCTTTTGGGTATAAAATACTGATTGTCTCGGTATCTTTAGCTGTCTTAATGATGATATCATTCGGGTTTATACCAATTGATAAGGATACATCTAAAAGACTGATGCTACTGGGTTGGCTACTTAAATCGGTGATTTCCTTATAAAAGAATTCTTTTTCGAAACTAATCTCCTTGTCATAGATAAAAAGCTTGGAAGTCGTACAGATTAAGAATTTATTGGAATTCATATTATCAAGTCCCCAGGCAAAATAAAGCAGTTTTTCCTGGCTGTCAAGATGGGCAGTGACTTGTTCAACATGCTGTGAATCCAGCTTCGATAGAATAAAGTCATGGATTTGACTGTTGGTGATAACAAAATCACCAGCATTTAAACGCTTAAGAAAGGCAAAAAGGCTTAAGGTATCAGTCTGATTCAGTGAAGTTTTAGGAATCAGAATCAGCGGATAACCATTAACCAGAAAGGCCAGAGAGTCTTCTGAATCAACAAGATTAAGGTTGGAAAGATTGGCCTTTTCAAGTTTACCGATGCCGTAAAAGGCCGAATTTTCTGGAAAAAGAACCTTAAAATGAAGGCCATCGTCGGTCAGAACCAGACTTTGTCCCTGATCGTCTTTAAATTGCATCAAAAATTGCTCGTCATCACTATAAGTTGAAAAATATTTTTTTATGCTTTTTAATGCCTTTTCATGATCCGGAAAAAAGGTTAATTTAGAACTGGCGGTATTATTGGCCGGCAGATAAAAAAATTGATAAAATGCTTCGACATATGAAACGATTACATCCGTTTCACTATTCAACAATATCGTTGAGTTGGCGCCTTCGGTCAGCTTGTTCAAGATAGTTTGCGTGAAGGAACTGATGCGTCGATTCATTTCTTCCCGCAGTTTTTGCTGAGACTCTTTTTTCAGAGCAATTTCCGATTGAATCGAGTCAATACTGTCTTGGGCCAAATCAGTTACGTCTTGGATCAGATCTTTAAACCCCATAGTTTTCTCCTTTTATAATGCTTTTCTCATTTTCTATTTTACATTTCATTGAAAAAATGTGCAACTATATTTTTGGGAAAGCTTGTCGGGATTAAAAATTAAAAGAGGGGATTAGCCCTCTCAATGTGCAGACAAACCCCGCACCAACCAATTGAATTTCGTAGTCTGCTGCGGTATCGTACAGTTGCTATTTTAGGAATGGCTAAATATCAGCTTTTCTGTGCAACTGTTCGCCCCGATGCAGACAAGAGAAAAGCCAATTGTCGGTGCTCAGGTGTTCAAATTAATTTTGTCTTCAGTAAGAGCGGGGATTACCCCTCTCTTATTACTAACCTCTCAGAATTGCTAGGGCTTCTTGGCGGTAACAATCCATTAGATAAGGGATTTTTGTGACATTAGCGCATTCTTCAGTCAGGGACATCAGTTCCCTGCGGGTGATTGAGGCGGTATTGAAACAGCGGGCTCCAGACATCAACTGCTGGAGGCCGACTCTGATTTTATCGGAGTAGCTGTAGATTCCGATTGCACCTAAGGGGATATTTTTAATCTCTTGAGAGCCAACCATATCTTTTACTTTTTCATAGCTGACAAAGATTTCCTCAACACTGGATCCGAACTGGCTGACAGTTTTCGGGAGATTGTTTTCTTTAATCCACTGATCGATGTTTTTTCCAACCATACCGGGGATCATTAGGGCTCGGCCCATACAAACGGCTTTAACATAGGGGGCGCCTAAAGCTAATGCTTTAAAAACACCATCTTCACTGCTGAAGCCGCCGGCAAAGGCCAGGTCGGGAACCCGTTCGCCATTTTCTTCTAAAATTTGGGCGAATTCATAAGCGGCTGAATGCAGGTAGATAGAAGGCATTCCCCATTCTTCCATCATTCGCCAGGGGCTCATGCCGGTTCCGCCGGGTGCGCCGTCAATGGTTAAGAGGTCAATCTTAGCTTTGGAAGACCATTTTAGAGCCATGGCCAGTTCACGCAGGCTGTAGGCACCGGTTTTTAAGGTGATACGTTTATAGCCCAGGGATCGGAGACGGGCAACCTCTTCCAGAAAGCTTTCTTCACTGATAAAGCCTAAACGGCTATGGCGTTCAAACTCATGAATGGCGCCGTCTTTATAAGCGGCCTGAATGATAGGATCGCTGGGATCGGGGGTAACAATATAACCTCTTTTTTGCAGTTCAATTGCGCGCTCAATTGTGAAAACTTTTATTTCACCGCCAATACATTTAGCTCCCTGGCCCCATTTGAGTTCAATGGTGTCAATCTGATGCTTGTTGATAATGTACTCAGCTACGCCAAGCCGGGTATCTTCGACGTTGATCTGAATCAGAATTTCCCCAGCGCCTTTGTGATAGCGCTTATAAGCTTCGATGCGTCGATCCATGTCAGGGGCTTCGATGACCATTCCATTTTGGTCAAGCACCAGTTGGGGATCAATCCCGCAGACATTCTCACCACAAACAATGGTTACACCGGAAATAGCGGCACCGACTGCAAAATGATCCCAGTTGACGCGGGCAATTTCTGTGGAACCAAGGGCACCGGTAAAGATGGGAACATCCATTTTAACTTTTTTGTCCCAGCCATAAGCGCATTCAGTGCTGACATTGGGAAAACGGGCATTGTCCGGATTGGCTTCCATGCCTTGGGGCAATCCCTTGGCACCTAGCGCGTAACCCTGAATATTAAGGTGGGAATAATCGACGGGATAGTCCTTATCGCCGCCAGCTGTAACCTCGCCAAAAGGACCGGGATAGATGAGCTCGCGACCGCGAAAAGTAGCTTTAAAGACCTCGCAGTTTCCCCGGCAGCCATCAACACAGCGGGAACATAGCCCAGAAGAAGGAACGACACTTTTTGAACGGTTGGTCGTCAAAGTAGCATCATTGCCATTTGGTTGTTGAAGATTCATAATTTTCCTCCTTGAAAATCGTAACAGTTTTCAACAGTAAGAAAAATTTTAGGATACTTTCCCCATTGAAAGCATCATTTTTCTGACTGCAGCAAAAACGTATTCAAGATTATTATAGGCCAATTGGAATATTAATTCAATGAAATCCCCTTTTAATCGAAGATTAAATTTCCCGACAGGTATTTTAAAAGATCTCAAAACAAAGAAGATTATTTCATTTTAAGAAAATTTCTGAAAAACTTTTTCCTAGAAGAAAACAGCTGATTTGTTGAAGCGTACTTCAACAGATCGGCTGTTTTTGATAGTTTTTTAAAAATTTTTAAATGAATATTTTTTCCTCAGGAATTTCAAAATTCATAACAATGGTTAGGTTGCCGTTGCGACATCTGAGGCGGTCGATAAATTCTTTTTGATCGACGCTGTTTTTAAGTTGAATACTGTAAAAAACTTCAAAGAGCGAACCAAAATCACAAGTTTTAACCCTCTGAATCCGGTAAGAATCAGTGTAATCATCGAGGATATCATCGAAACTATCCTGATAGTCGAGATCCTCGGGAACCGTAATCTTCAACTGCATTTTTGAATTTCTAGGTTGGGCAAAATGTGTCACACTTAAAATGATCATGACACAGCACAAAATAATGGCAAAGATCACGCCGTAGAAAATATAACCCATCCCGCAAGCCAGGCCAATACCTAAGGTGAAAAAGACATAGGCAATATCAATGGGATCGCCAGGTGCACTTCTAAAACGAATCAGGCTGAAAGCACCAGCCAGGCTGAAAGCTCTGGCGACATTGTTGCCAACTAATAGAATGATGATGGCAATAATTGTTGGCAGCATAATCAGGGTGATGGTAAATCCCGGTGAATAGCCTTCCTTGCCGCGGGTTTTAACATAAACAATGCTGATTAAAAGTCCCAGGGCCAATGCTGAAAAAAGAACAGATAGTGTGGTGCCCAAAGTCAGGGTTTCATCCACAACAGATGATAAGATGGTGTCTAACATAGTAACTCCTTATAAAAATTTTGCTAGCTGACGCACAGATTACTGGCAGACAACTGACTGTTTTTAACTGATGTTTCTGGGGTGATGGCCGTAACAGGTCGATAGGCGCGCTGTTTTTCAAGAAGGCTCAGACGATTGTTTTTATAGGCCGTTCCATATTTTGAAAAGCTGGAGCTGAAAATTCCCAGTTTAGAAAAAGCATGAGCTAACCAGATCGGCATGGTACCAGGAATTTTTACTTCCATCAAATAGGCGGATTCAGGAATCAATAAATCCCCATAGGCGCCTTTTTCAAGGGATAAGTCAAACTGGCGAGACTTCAGATTAAAGTCAAAGGTAATACGCATATCCGGATCAGTTTTTCCCACATAAGCAGCCCGGTCATAGCTGATAAAGGCTTTTGGCTCTAAATGATGGGTTTTCAAAAAGAAATCTATCTCATCAAGAACCTGGTTATCAACCGAGCTTTCGGTGACCGGTTTTTGGCGGGTGGAAATAAATGAATAGGCATCTGCCAAGGGGATGGTTGCCCGTCGTTTATTAACGATACCACCAATTTTTTTCTTTAGTTCAATGAAAACCGGTTCGTCCGGTGAATTGGGCACCGAGTAACTGCGAATGCGGAGTTTTTCCTTATAATAAGGTTTGCTTAGTGAATGCCGGATCAGATCATATTGAGGGGTGTCGAAATAAATGTTATAGATGGAATAATATTGATTTTCTTTTGTATAAAGATCAGGTTCCATTTCTCTTAATAAAATAGGGATCAGTTGTTCATACTGGGATGCTGTCAGTTTATATTTTTTTTCATAGCGTTTAAAAGTTTTTATGACCATTTGTTTGCCTCCTTCGTGTTTATAAACATATTATAAAGAGGGAGTTTGTTAAGAGCATGTTAATTATGTGTTTTTTTGGTGAAGAAAAGCCCACCTTTTTACAGGTGGGCTTCACATATCTAAATCTCGGCTTTGAGACTGAACCAGAAACTTGAACCCTGGCCGACAATGGAGTCAACGCCATACTGTCCTTCGTGCATTTCGATAATCGAAGAAACGATGGAGAGGCCGAGACCGGTTCCGGTGACCGCCCGTTTATGGGTTTTATCAACTTTATAGTAGCGTTCCCAGATATAAGGCAGATCTTCTTGCTCAATTCCTTCGCCGCTGTCCTGTATTTCAATTTTCACATAAGTGGTGTCTTTTTCGGTAATCAGACTTTGAACGACCTTAACTTGCTGATTGCTGCCGGTATAATTAATGGCATTAATCAAGAGGTTGTAAAAAGCCTGGGAAATTCGAGTTTCATCGCCGATAACTGTTATTTGCAATTCAGGCTCAAACAAAATCTGATAACCGTCTTTTTCTAAAAGTTTATTCATCCGGCCAATTGTGCCAGAAAGGCTCTGGGTCAGATTAAAAGCCTGCATCTGAATGGCATAATTACCTGACTGGTACTTGGATATATCCATCACATCATTAACCAGAGTGGTTAAACGGCGAGTTTCTTCAACAATAATTTGAGCGTTTTCCGGTGTGTTTTCGTCGGGCAGATCGCGCATAGCTTCAGCATAGCCGCTGATTAGGGTTAAAGGTGTCCGCAGATCGTGGGAGATGTTGGCAATCAGTTCCTGACGCAGCCGTTCGACCTGGGAAAGCTCTTTAGCAGTGTAGTTTAAAGTATCAGACAGTTCCGTAATTTCTTTGTAACCGCCGCCGGTAAAGGTGGTTGAGTAATCACCGGTGGCTAAAACCTTAGCACTGCTATTGATGGCTTCGATGGGACGAGATATCCACTTAGATAAAATCAGTGCTAGAATAACGGAAAAGACAATCATAAAACCGGTAATGTAATAGAGCTGGACACGGAGGGTATGAAGCGTTGCATCTACTGGTGAAATCACTGAATTGAGAACCAGCGTGTACTGGGTGCCTTCTGCATCATATATGTTTTTTGAATAAATGATGGAATTTTGATCATTATGTTTCTCATTTGGATTGTTATTAGAATCATCAGGCTGGCTTTGGGGTGTTTCATCAAGGCTATCAGCTTGCGTATCATCCGGCAAAATGGATTCATCCAGATCGATACCTTCAGCGGCAGCCAGTTCAGCCATGGTTTGAGAGAAAAACTGATACAGTTCGCCGTCATTATTTTTTACTTTGCCCGGCAGGCCATCTTCTTCAAAACCATCATGGGAATGAATGATACAGTTTTTTAATACATGTGAGGAATATAAAATATTGCCATCCTGATCAAGCAGTTCGATACAGATTTCATTGTTCTGCGAAATCGAATAAATGACAGAAGTTAAATCATCAGAATCAACACTCTTTTCAATGGTTGCAGCAGCGGTTTTTATTTCGTTTATTTTAATGGTCTTATAAAAGCTTGTGAGAAAAACCACCTGAAATAACCACAATAGTATCAGCAGAAGTCCGCAAAAGCCTAACAGAAATAGAAAGATCTTCCATTTGACGCTGATTGGCCGCTTTTTATTCGTTTTTTGTTCGAAAGGATTTGTGATGACCATGGTTTAACCTTCAAAGCGGTATCCCACACCGCGTAGGGTGGTAATCAGTGAGGCGTAATCCCCCAGACTTTTTCGAAGCAGCTTGATATGGGTATCCAATGTTCGATCATCACCGTAAAAATCATAGCCCCAGACTTCGGTGATCAGTTTATCGCGGGTCAGGGCAATATTGCGGTTTTTAATCATAAAGAATAAGAGATCGTATTCCTTTGGTGACATCTCAATTTCCAGATCGTTAATGGTGACCCGTCTGGCGGTAAAATCGGCAGCCAGTCCGTCTTTGGTAAATATTTCGTGCTCGGACTGATGGCTGCGGGAAGAACGTTTGACGATAGCATCGATGCGCATCATTAATTCTTTAGGTGAAAAAGGCTTGACCACGTAATCATCAATGCCAAGCTCAAATCCGTGAATTTTGTCGTATTCCTCACCTCGGGCAGAAAGCATCAGGACAGGGACATCCTGGTTTTTTCTGATTTCCTTAACAGCCGAAAAACCATCCAATTCCGGCATCATAATATCCATCAGAATGATGTCAAAATCTTGCTTCTGACAGTATTCCACCGCTTCCATGCCATTCGCGGCTTCGAAGGCCTCATGTCCTTCGAAGACAATGTATTTTTTGATCAGGGCTCGTATTTTTTCTTCATCATCAGTTATCAGTATCTTATACATAATCTTCACCTCTTTAGAGCATTATAATATAACTAGGGTACTCTTGTTAAGTGTTTATTAAGTGAAGAGCCCTTGAAGAAAGCTTGAAAATTTAAAAAAAGTGATCCAGTTACAGAAATGTTGGGGGATTTTGGCTAAAATGAACACATCAAATACGAAATAAAAGAGATTATAAAGGAGTGTTCACGATGTTTAAACTTTTTTCCAATAGCAATATCAAACAAATCAGTCAGGATGAGGCAAAAAGAAGATTGGATTCTCAAGAAAAAATTGTTCTGGTGGATGTCAGGGAAGATAATGAATATGCCCAGGGTCATATTCCCGGTAGTATTAACTTACCTCTGAGTCGCCTGGATCAGGCTCAAAAGATTTTAAAGGATCAGGATGCAACGATCTTTGTATATTGTTTAAGCGGTGGTCGCTCATCACGGGCAGGTCAATACCTTTTAAAAATGGGCTATTCAGATGTTACCAATATTGGGGGGATTTCCACCTGGCCATATGAAATTGAAAGAAGCGGCCGCAGAGCCGCGGTGTAATAAAAAGGGGGGCATTGTATCTGCTTACAGTTAATAAACAAACCCCGCACCGACCAATTGGATTTCGCAGTCTGCGCGCGGATTCGTACAGTTGCCCAATTTGAGAGTAGAAATAATAAGCAGTTCTCAGCAACTGTTCGCCCCGAGGCAGACAGCTGAAAAGCCAATTGTCGGTGCTCATGTATTCAAAATTAACTTTATATTCAATCTAAAAGGGGGCATTACCTCCTTTTCAGTTAGTCGATTTTGGGCAGTGAATCAAAACCGACTTGCAGTTCTTCATCGGTCGGGATGTGATCAGTCATGTTTCCGGCATTGTAATTCATGTAGGCAGTCATATCAAAATAACCGGTGCCGGTTAAACCAAAGACGATGGTTTTCTTTTGGCCGCTTGCTTTGCAGGCCAGGGCTTCATCCATTGCTGCCTTGATGGCGTGGGAAGATTCGGGCGCTGGCAGAATCCCTTCGACGCGGGTAAAAGCGACAGCAGCATCAAATACCTCTTTTTGGGCGTAGGATTTGGCATTAATATAGCCATCATGGTAGAGTTTAGAAATAATCGGGCTCATACCGTGATAACGCAATCCCCCGGCATGATTGGGCGATGGCATAAAGCCGCTGCCTAGGGTATACATTCTGATTAAAGGGGTAGTTTTGCCAGTATCACCAAAATCGAGGGCATACTTACCGCGGGTTAGGGATGGGCAGGAAGCAGGTTCAACGGCGGTAAATTCAATTTCGTTTTTGCCATTAATCTTGTCAGCCATAAAAGGAGCGATCAGTCCTAAAAGATTGGAACCACCACCAGCACAGCCAATAATGATATCTGGCTTAATGCCATATTTGTCGCAGGCCAGTTTGGTTTCCATGCCGATGACCGACTGGTGAATTCCGACATGGTTTAGGACACTACCTAAAACATATTTACAATTTTCGCTAGTGACTGCAACTTCGATGGCTTCGCTGATGGCACAGCCTAAAGAGCCATTAGTATCAGGTGTTTCGGCCAGAATTTTGCGACCGGCTTGGGTTGTGTTGGAAGGCGAGGCAATAACTTTGGCGCCGTAGGTTTCCATGACGGCTCGGCGGTGGGGTTTTTGTTCGGCAGACACTTTTACCATATAGACAGATAAATCCAGACCAAAATAGGCGCAGGCCATGGAAAGGGCAGTTCCCCATTGTCCGGCACCGGTTTCGGTTGTCAGACAGGTCAGTCCCTGTTTTTTTGCATAGTAGGCTTGAGCGACCGCCGAGTTGAGTTTATGAGAACCGGAGGTGTTGGTGCCTTCGTATTTAAAATAGATTTCAGCCGGAGTATCCAGTTCTTTTTCCAGATTGTAGGCGCGAACCAGTGGAGAAGGACGGTACATCCGATAGTAATTCTGGATTTCCTGGGGAATATCGATATAGGTATCGGTTACATTAAGCTCCTGATCGACTAGTTCTTCACAAAAAACCGGCAGCAGTTCTTCCTTGGTGCAATACTCTCCAGTTGCCGGGTTGACAAACGGTTCGGGTAGCTCCTTCATCTGGGCCCGGAGATTGAACCATTGTTTTGGCATCTCGTCTTCACTTAAATAAATTTTGTAGGGAATTTTCATCAGTCTAATCCTTTCTGGTTTAAATTTGGATTTCAGCAGATATATAACCGGCTGTCTAAATCATTTGGCCGTGAAAATAGAAAGTGGCGGCAAAGAAATAAAAAAACTCGTCCTCTAAAAAACTTAAAGGACGAGAGTCTCTCGTGGTGCCACCTTTTTTCGCAGGATGATCTGCCTCATTGAGAATACTATCATATTCCCCAACACTGACGTAGTTGACACGTCATGGAATACTCGGCTCTTGCCTTTGACCATGCCCTCAGCGGTCCATTTATCAGGTTGCGTTCTGCCAAGCTCTCAGCCTGCTCAGCTCTCTGTAAGTGCTCTTCCTGATTTTATCTCCGCTTCAACGGTTTAAAGATTTAATTACGTCAATTTTATTGGATCAGGTAAGATTTGTCAATCAAAAATTTTGTAAAATTTAAGATCGCTAAAAGATTTCTTGACAGATGAGAGGGAATCGGGTAGAATCTAGTTGTAAACAAAATGTAACAACAATCAGTGCGATAGTACTGATGGAGGCTAAATGAAAATATCTACAAAAAAAATTGGTGATGCTGGAAAAATGGCTTTAAAAGCTGTGACAACTGGTATTCTTACAAGCAGTCTGATCGGTGTGACCGGCTCCTTTGTTTTGGCAAAGGAAGTGACGGTCTCGGTAGATGATCAGAAAACCATTGTAAGTGGTAATCTTTTTGAAAATGTCGGCTCTGTTCTGGCAAGTCACGGCATTGAAGTGGGTGAAGACTACACCTTAAATGTTGATTCGGATACCTTTCTGGTAGTCGTGGATGAGATAGAAGTCGCTCGGAAAAGCACCGGAAAACTGATGGTAGATGATGAAATCATCAACTATGAGACAGGCGCTCAGACCGTTAGCGATCTGCTTGAAGAAGAGGGCATTGTGCTTGGTGAATTGGACCGGGTCGAACCATCAAAAGATGAATTGCTGGCAGATACATCCGAAGTTAATGTGATTCGCATGACTGTGGGTGAATTGCCCGGTAAGGTTTCAATTCCTTACAATACCATTGAACAGGAAAACCCCAATCTGACCGTCGGTACAAGACAGGTAACTCAAGCCGGGGTTAATGGCTCAAAAACGATTGTTGAGCGGGTTTTATTTGAAAATAATGAAGAAGTGCTGCGGGTGACCAGCTCGGAAATAGTAAGCAAGGAAGCGGTCGATGAAATTGTTCAAGTGGGAACCAAAGCGGTTGAAGTGAAGCCGGTTGAAACGGCTCCGGTAGTTGCAGCCGAAACAACGCAGACGACACCTGCACCAGTTGAAACGCCGGTGGAAACAAAGCCAGTCGAAACGCCTGCCCCTGTAACGCCAACCGAATCGAATGTGACCAATAATAACACCCAAACGACAGGTATACCGGAAGGGGCTGTCAAAATGACTTTAAACTGTACAGCTTATACGGCAACTGGTAATGCAACTGCATCAGGTGTTATGCCACAGGCCAACCATACGATTGCTGCTTGGAGCGGACTGCCTTTTGGCACAAAAGTCTATATTCCGGCACTGAATACGACTTTTACTGTTGAAGACCGAGGCGGCGCTGTTACCCAGGGGATTATCGATATTTATATGGACAGCTATGAAGAATGTATCCAGTTCGGACGACAGAATCTGGAAGCTTATGTTGTCTATCCTTAGAAACAGCATTTATTAAAAGCAACAAAAAAGTGAGTTTGATGAAAAAGATCATCAGACTCACTTTTTTATATGAAAAAAAGATGGCTTACGCCATCTTTATAGTTCCAAATGTTTGAAGAGCAGTGCCCGATAGTCGAAGGGGCTGGCAATTTCTCTTGAATAAGGGACAGCTATTATTTTTAGTTCAATAGCTGAGTCGTCATCAACACTGTCATAAGAAGCGATTAATGCCTTGAACTCGCTCTGGATTGCCTGATTGATCAGGGTCTGGTTTTTGGTGGAAGTGTTTTCCATAATGATACTGAAGACATTTCCTTCCAGAATATAAATCAGATGCGAACTGTAACAGTGTTTTTTAATGATCTTCAGAGTCTTAAACAGAATTTCATCCCATAATCTGGAGCCGTTCATGGAACGTAAAGTGCTCAGATGGGAGATTGCCACTAATTCCAGTAAAAGTACCGTTTCGTTTTTGGAAGCCCGTTCCATTGCCTGTTTAAGATCCTTATAATAGGCTTTCTCGGCGGTAAGTCCAGGGCTGCTTTCCAAAGTATCATAGGAAGAAAGTTTTGTTTCCAGATCCTTTTTAAAACGATAGACTTCCCGAATCCGTTTTACCAGCAGGGCTGAGCCTGTTAAGGTAAGAGGAATCAGTAAAAACCATCCAAACTGATAGGCCTCCAGGGGTATTTTAATGGTCAGGGTCGAAAAGATGATAAATAAACCGTAGCCAATCGTAATCAGTACCATAAAAAAGATACTGGCATTGTAAGGCAGGGCTATGGTAAATATTAGACAGGTTAACAGAATAAATAGAATACTATAATCGATAAAGCTGAAATTCTGCGAGAAACCGATAAAGTATACAGAACAGGCTATAATTCCCAGCATGAAAAGAAAGGCTGGGAAAAGAATATCCTGAAGTTTGGGCGGCACTGCAGGCTCGGATGCCGGTTTTTTTTCTTTTGCTGATTGATGATTTTGAGCGTCTACTTCAGCGATGATTTCGTCAGTTTTAAGCTCTTCTTCGGGCTCTTCTTTTAATAGTGCTTCGGCTGTAGCTTCTTGCGTAACCGGTGGCCTTACTTCTGCGGCTTCTTCGAAAATTTCTTCCTGTAGGTCATTGTTTAAGCGACTATTTTTGTCGGCATTTGAAATAATGAGTGTGTCATCGTCAGATGCCAGTAAAAAGGTCGAATTGTCAGCCTTTAGCTCGCTTGTCTCAGCCGGTAAATAGGAAACTGGTTTTGACGAAAGCACAGCCTGGTCAAGGGCAGCATCGTCCGACAGGTCGATGGTTGAAAAAATATCATCCGGCTCACTTTGCTTAATGATTGGCATAGTCGGTAGCGACTCCTGAGTATGATTGGAGTTTTCCGCATTTTTTTCAGGAATAATACCGTCAGCAACAAGGGAAGTGATTTTTTCGTCGATCCGTTTTTCATAATCCTCAATGTTTGCTTCAAGATGCTGTTTCTTTTGGAGGATACTATTTAATTTTTCGTTTTGGTGACTGGCATCAATTGCTTTTTTGTCCATTTCTTGCACCTATATCTTAATCAATCGAAAATTCATATTCAGAGAAAAATGTGATATGATAATAAACACACCTTTACAAATAAATATTATAGCAAAGATGACGGCGAGTTTAAAGGAAAATGTAACTAAGCTTAGGAAAAGATTTATCAACAGGCAAAGTTTTGGTAAAAAAATTATAAATGGCTTGATTTCACTGTTTGCTACAGACCCTTAAAAAGAGAAATTGGTAATTGTGAATATGTGGATAAAAGCAAAAAAATAATCAACAGTTACTGAAAAGATGACTGAAACTTAAAAGCCCCTAAAGAATAGGTCTTGGGGGATAAAACACTTGAAAAAGACGAACTTATCCACAATCCGTGCACAAAATAAGGGCGAATGTGGATAAGTACGGCGAAAAACTGGGGAAATCCTCAAAAAAGTTTGAAATTAGGAGAAAGTGATTGTGGATAACATAAAAAAAGATGAACGTATTGAAGATTTGAGTATAAAAGGTTTAAAAATCATTCAGAATCCAAATTACTTTTGTTTTGGAATGGATGCGGTTCTTTTGTCATGGTTCGCCAGCAGGGAGGAAAAAAAGAATTTGAAAATGCTTGATCTGGGAACGGGAACGGGCATTATTCCCATATTGCTTTACGCAAAATCTGAAAACTGCAGGATTGATGGTATGGAAATTCAGCCAGATTTAGTAGACATGGCTAATCGAAGTGTTGAGTTGAACCAGCTTGAAGATAAGATCAGGATTATTCAGGGAGATATAAGGAATTTAACAGATGAAGTCCTGCCCAACACTTATGATGTTGTGGTCAGTAATCCTCCTTATATGCGTGGTAACAGCGGTTTGAAAAACGAACATCAATCCAGGACGATTTCCCGGCATGAGGTGTCTTGTACCCTTGAAGATGTGATTCGATCGGCAAAGCGACTTTTAAAAGACCATGGCCGCCTCTATCTGGTTCATCGGCCGGAACGCCTAAACGATATTTTTTTTCTGTTGCGGCAGTATAAAATGGAGGTAAAGCTCTTGCAGATGGTTCATTCAAAAGCCGACAAGGAAGCTAATCTGGTCCTGGTTGAAGGCCGAAAAAGCGGCAAACCAGGTCTAATGGTTAAGCCGCCCTTAATTATTTATAATGAAGATGGGGGATATACAGAGGCAGTAAATAGGATCTATGGCTTATGACGCGGACCTCT
The DNA here is from genome assembly GCA_030156895.1 of Eubacteriaceae bacterium. Lineage (GTDB taxonomy): Bacteria > Bacillota > Clostridia > Eubacteriales > Eubacteriaceae > Acetobacterium. Next base: position 145,284 of record JASGLP010000001.1, read on the forward strand.
TTTTTTAAGGAGTCGTATATCATCGCCGAAAAAAGGATAAACATTGAAATTGCCGGTAATTCTTGAGGACAGGCGCTCATCATAAATTTCTCTGATTTTTTCCACTGACAGATTGGTGGAGATAATCATGTTTTGCTGGTTGTTTAAGCGCTCGTCGATTACTTCGTATAATTGCCTTTGGCCATAATCGTTGATATATTCGGCACCTAAATCATCAATGATCAGCAGATCGCAGAGTGAAAAAGGTCTGAATACTTCAAACTGACTCTTACTGTCGCGAAAAAGCTGATCCTGAACGGTCGAAATCAGGTGGGCGGCGGTTATGTAGATGATACTGTAACCTTTGGCCATTAAAGCGTTAGTGATGCAATTGGACGTAAAGGTCTTGCCGATTCCCGGTGGTCCGGTAAATAAGAGACTGGTTTTAATACGGGAAAAGTTGTCGGTATACCAGGACATACTTTCGAAAATTTTTTTTGCGTTCTGCCGGGGGCTTAAGCCCCCTTCTTTTAGTGCTTTTTCCGAATAGAGATTTAAATCAAAATTGTCAAAGCGCTGTTCCAGTGCTTTATTTTTAAAGTCACTTTCTAGCGAAGCGGTTTCAAGAATACAATCTGCCAGACACTGACAGATCTGGTCATTAATAATGCCGCTGTCCTGGCAGATTGGGCAGAAGTATTGGGGAAGGGGTTCAATATTATTGGCTTTCAGAAATGATTGAATCTGACCGTCAATCACTTCCATTTCCTGCTTGACTGATTGGATGCCAGCTGTATTTTGAGCGGCGCTTTCTTTCATCAGCCTGATCCCCAGTTGATTGAGCGAATGGCGCATTTGCGTAAGTTGCGGGAATTTTGCTTCATCAAATTCCTGTTTTAAGCGGCGTTTATTATAATAAGCGCGTTGTCGGTTTAATAATAAAGCGTTGGCTTTTTTATTTGTTTTCATCGATGATCTCCAGTTCATCCCATAAATCGACCGCATATTCCGGACTCATATCCACGTAAGCCTGCTTTCGTGATTCGCTGATCGGTTCGAGGTTTGCGGTCTTTTTGCTGCCTGGCCGTGTTTCATTTTGAACGTCTTCCAGGCTTTTAAAGCCTTTCTCCTGCCAGTTTTTAATAATCCCATCAATATATTTGAGATTGGGCTGGTTGCTGCGGGAGATGGCTTCTTTAATAATATCCATTGAAAAAATACTCAGCCAGCGATTCATCAGCGTCTGTTCAGAAGCCATGGGATTACGTCTGAGCCCCAGGAGCTTAAAGATTTCATAATAGTGTTTGCGCCGGGTAAGGAGGTTTTCGATATGCTTTTCCACATCAAGATGATCTCTGACACCGGTCTTGTAAAAACTTTCGGCAACCTTTTCCAGGTAGTTTTTGACCTGTGAAGAAGTAAAGCCCTTTTCCTTGTTATTAATCATATTGAGGGAATATTCCACGATCAGAATGACTGCTTCCGGCGTGAAATGATAGTCTTCAAGCCAGTGCTTAAACATCAGCATTTCCGCTTTGGATACGGTACGGCTTTCATACATGTCCTGTATTTTATCATACATCTGCTGAATGCGTTTTTCCATTTCATTAAAGGCGGGGAGGTTCTTGGCGGGGGCTTCAACCGGCTTGTTTTTATAAAGATAGGTGCCGGTTATATTAAAAAATTTAATATTGGCTTCAACAGTCCCAATGTAATCAATACTGATGATACCTTCTTCAGCCCAGTAATCCCAGGCCCGCTTGACATCGGTTTCCAGCAGGTGCAGATCTTTGGCAATATCACTGTTGGAAATAGAGGAAAGACTGTTATTATAGCAGCGCTTCAGGCCATATAAATAAACTTTGACATAATCGCCTCGGGCCGAAGGCATGTAGTGGTTGATAAAAATATTTTCCAGGGGGGTAACCCCCAGATCATCATGTTTGAGGACAAATTCAAAATGGTTCATAGTTACCTCGGTGGTTTTTTTAGATAAAAAAGTGATTAGCAGGAAATTTAAAAAGCTAACCACAAAATATTCAAATTAATTATAGCATATAGAAGAATATTTGGGAGAAATTCATTTTTTCTTTAAGATTTATAAAGATCTCAAAAGAAATGGCCTAAAAGCAAGTCTTTCCTTGATAATCATCGTAATTGTGTTATAATAAGCAATTGGATATTGAAACTTTTTTTATGAAAGGTAAGTATTTATGGATGCTTTTATTATAGAAGGAGGCAATCCGCTGTGCGGAGAAGTCTCAATTTCGGGTGCAAAAAATGCGGTTCTGGGCATTATCCCAGCAGCAGTTTTATGTGCCTGCTCAAGTAAGATTGAAAATGTGCCGGATATTAAGGATGTCAACAAAATGGTTGATATTCTTGAAAAATTGGGTGCTGAAATATATAGAGAAGAAGATACAATTATCATTAACACGGAAAAATCGATTTCTTATGACGTGTCAGAATATGAAGAGGAAACTGGTCAAATGCGGGCTTCTTATTATCTAATGGGCGCTTTGCTGGGTCGTTATAAAAAAGCTGTGGTTCCCCTGCCCGGCGGCTGCAATATTGGGGATCGCCCCATTGATCAGCATATAAAAGGCTTCGAAGCTCTGGGTGCCAGAGTTTTAATCGAACATGGACAGGTTAAACTGGACGCTCCTGAATTAAAAGGAGCACATATATTTTTGGATGTGGTCAGCGTAGGTGCGACCATCAATATTATGCTGGCGGCGACTCGCGCAGAAGGAAAAACGGTGATCGAAAACGCGGCGAAAGAGCCCCATATTGTTGATGTTGCCAATTTCCTTAACTTGATGGGGGCCAACATAAAAGGCGCCGGTACTGATGTGATTAAAATCGTCGGGGTAGAATCCATGCACGGGTGTGAATACTCGGTTATTCCCGATCAGATTACCACCGGAACCTACATGATGATGGCAGCCGCAACCGGTGGGGATGTGCTGATCAGAAATATTATTCCCAAACACATGGAAGCTATTTCAGCCAAGTTAACAGAAATGGGTGTAACAGTTTCAGAAGAAGATGATGGTTTGCGGGTGACGAGAACCAAACCCTTAAAAGCCTGTAATGTCAAAACCATGCCCTATCCCGGCTTTCCAACCGATCTCCAGCAGCCAATGGCCGTTTTAATGACCATTGCTGAAGGAACCAGCACAGTGACCGAAAGTATTTTTGAAAGCCGTTTTAAATATGTGGACGAGCTGCGCAGAATGGGTGCCAATATTTCAATAAATGGTCGCACAGCCAGTATTAACGGGGTGAAAGAATTATCAGCTACAAAAATCAGGGCGACCGATCTGCGGGCTGGAGCGGCCATGGTTTTGGCCGGGCTTGTTGCTGATGGCGAAACAAAAGTGGTAGATATTGTACATATAGATCGCGGCTATGAGAACCTGCAGGAAAACCTGCGGGGTCTGGGCGCCGTCATTCGCCGTATCTCAGAATAAGCCGGTGGCAATTTCCTTAAATCGGATAAAGTTCGGTTAAGTCAGCTTTAAGTATGCTTCGATAGGATAAAGAGGCAATCAGATCCCGGTTTAACAGAAGAATTTTCACCATTGAATCTATAAACTAAGGGAGAAATGATTGAAATTTTGTAGCTTATATAGCGGAAGTTCTGGCAACAGTTTATTTGTTTCATGCAGGCAAACAAAACTGCTGATTGATGCCGGCATGAGTGGCATAAAAATTCAGAATGCAATGAAAACTATCGAAGAAGATCCCAAAAGTCTGAAGGGGATTCTGGTGACACATGAGCATCGGGATCATATTCATGGCATCGGTGTTTTATCGAGACGTTTTGATTTACCTGTTTATGCAACTCAAAAAACATGGGAGGCCATGGACGAGTGTCTGGGAAAGATTTCTGAAGGGAATCGCAAGACATTTGATCCCGGGAAAGATCTGGTCATTGAAGAATTACAGATCAGCCCGTTTAAAACCTCGCATGATGCGGCGCAGTCTTGTGGTTTTGTGATTGATGATGGGATAAAACGGATTGGCATAGCGACAGATACTGGTGTGGTTACCGATGATATGCTCCTGGCACTGAAGGGCTGCAGTCTTTCGGTGGTGGAGTCTAACCACGATCTGGGAATGCTGGAAGCGGGTGCCTATCCATTTTATTTAAAACAGCGGATTAAAAGTGAATATGGACATTTATCCAACGAAGTGGCGGGCAATCTGGTCAAAACCCTGGTTGAAAATGGCGGTCAAACAATTGTACTGGCGCATTTGAGTCAGGAAAACAATTTTCCCCTCTTAGCCTTCGAAACCACCTCGAGAATTCTTCAGGAATCCGGAATTGATCCTCAAAAGGATATCCATTTATCGGTCGCAAAGCGAAGCAGCGTGAGTGAAATAATTGAATTGTAAAGACTTCAAAAAAAACTTGAGGTGGAACAATGAATGATGATTTAAAAATCCCCAAACAATCCAAAGCAAGCTTGTTTCTGGTTGGTTTAATCGGCGCAATTATTGGTGGTTTAATCGTGGGCGGCGCTTTTTTACTGTTCTTTTCGTTGAATGACAGCGGAACGGTTGTTGAAGGTGCCACCCAGCAGATTGTCGTCAGTGATTCTAATGTTGATTCGGTGGTTGAAGCGGTGGCTCAGGTTGTGCCCCAGTCAGTCGTCGGGATTGAAACGACGGTTACGACTATGACGGTAATGGGGGCGGCCGAGGGCACCAGTGTTGGTTCGGGTTTTATTTTAACCAGCGATGGTTACATTGCGACTAATCACCATGTGGTCGAAGGCGGCAGTGGTATAACGGTTTCCCTGGATGATGGCAATACCTATGAAGGTGAGCTGATCTGGTCAGATTCTGTTCTTGATATGGCGATTATCAAAATTGACGCAAATAACTTGCCGGTTCTGGAACTGGGTGATTCCGACGATGTTTCGGTTGGAGAATTGGCGGTGGCAGTCGGTAATCCAATGGGACTAAATTATGAACGAACGGTAACCTCCGGTATTATTTCGGCATTAAACCGCAGTTTGCCTTTGGAGAATGGCCTGGCAGAGGATTTAATCCAGACTGATGCTTCCATTAACGAAGGAAATAGCGGCGGCCCGCTGGTCAATAAAAACGGTCAAGTCATCGGGATTAATACCTATAAACTCTCTTCCGGAGAAGGAATGGGATTTGCGATTCCGATTAATATCTTAAAACCGATTCTTAATGAGATTGTTGCAACTGGAACCTTCACCCCAACGGTGATTGGTATTACTGGCTATGATCGGGCGATTGCTGATTACTATCTGACAGATGCCGGTGATAATTTCGATGAAGGCATCTATATTGCATCCTTGCAGCAGGGTTATGGTGCGGCTGAAGCAGGACTACAAGAGGGCGACATTATTCTTTCAATAGATGATGTTGAAGTGAATACCATGTTAAAGATGAAAGAAATTCTTTACGCTAAAGACGCAGGTGAGACGGTAACCGTAACCTATCTAAGAAATGGGCAAAGCCAGACCGCTGAGGTAACTGTATCGGCGGGACAGTCATAAAATTGTTTTAATCGGGTGTACCGGAATGATCAGTTCCGGTACGCTTTTTTTTATGGCCACAAACGATAAAAGGACATGGAATAAAGAAAGTAAATGTATTATAATAATTTCAAGACTATTAAGTGTGAGGAAGAAAATTGATTTATTTGTTATTATCGACTTTCCTGTTATTGGCTGCCTGGGCTTATTTTTCATGGCGCCAGCAAAAAAACTATCAGGAAGCTTTAAAACAGTTATACAACAATAAAAGCTTACTGGGTGTGGGATGTTCTAAGTCCTGCTTTCATCCTGGGCGCAATACAATTTTGATTCTGGCGCTCAATCAAGACAAGCAAAAGATTTGTGGCTGTCGAAAGTTATCCGGAATAAAAGTCTGGCAAGCCTTTGAAGAGTTAAAGATCTACAATAATTATTCTTTGGATGAACTCCGGGAACTGGCAATTTTAGAAGATACTTTAGTTAAGCCCAAACGCTTCAATTGGCAGAAGGATTGTCACCATAAGGGGGCGCTTTTACAAGCCATTGAAGCCCTGGACAGTCGAAGGCTGAAACAGAAGATAGATGCAATCAATCAAAGGCGACTGGAGAAAATTGAAGCGTCATTAGCGGTTGGTACTTTTCCAGGTCATACAATAATCGAAGACAAGATAGAAGATAGTATCGAAGACAATATCGTAGATAGCATAAAAGACGATATTGAAGATTATACAGAAGATAATATTGAAAATAACCTAGAAGATGGCACTAAAGATGATATTGAAAGTAACCTAGCAGTTCCGATTGAAGAGGACAAAGAAAATGACCTAAAGGAGGACAATGATGAAAGTTTTAGCTGATGCCGGAGAACATATTTATGGCCTTTTTCAAAAAGGCGGTGAATTTCTGATTATGTATCTGGAAGAATTTTTACCAGTAATCCTTCTGCTGATTGTGCTGATTAACATTATCAAACATGTGATAGGCAAAGAGCGAGTTGAAAAGCTGCTTGTCTTAACCGCAAAGAATGGTGTGACCCGTTGGTTGTTGTTACCGTTTTTAGCAGTTATTCTATTGGATGGTTCGGAAATTTTCAGACCGGCTGCCCTGCTTAAGCAAGGACAAAAGGCTTCTTATATTGACGCGGTTACGACTTTTTCACATCCGGCAACTGGCTTGTTTCCTGGTGCCCGTTCAAAAGAGTTGTTTATTTTTTTAGGTATCGCAGCTGGTGCTTATATGGCCGGATATGATGTTTCCTTTATAGCGATAATCTATTTCATTACCGGGGTCTGTGTGGCCTTATTGCGGGCTCTGATCACCCGGATTGTGTTTGTAATCTTGACCAAACAGCAAAAGAATAAAGAGGTTTAAGCCATGTTTTCAACAGTATTTATCGAAAAGGGCCAAGATGGCTGGGGTGGTCCCCTCTTACTTGAGCCCAGCGAAAATAAGAATAAAATCGTCTCAATTACAGGCGGCGGCATTGATGAGGTTAGCCAAAAGATTGCCGACCTGAGTGGCGGCCAGGCAGTCGATGGTTTTAATGAAGCCGTAGCTGACCAGGAAACCTTATGTGTGGTGATAAATTGCGGGGGAATGCTGCGCTGCGGCCTCTATCCCAAAAAAGAAATTCCTACTATTAACCTGGTTGCGATTGGCCCATCGGGTGCTTTTAAGGATTTTATGACCGAAGAACTCTATGTGTCTGGGGTTAAGCAGGAAAATGTTTTTCGGGTGGAGAATCTTGAGGTTTTTGACGCTTTGAAACCTGAACCGCCTGTTGCGATTGAAGCTGAAGAAATTGTTATTGAAAAAGAAGCAGCAATAAAGCCTAAGCGAAAAGAACGGAAAAAAAATACACGTAAAAATTCTGAAAACCTGCTTTTAAATGCCGGCCGGGAAACGGTGGACACAGCCGTCAAAGATATTCTGCCGATGATGGTGGTATTTGCTTTAATGGCTGGAGTGATTATGTATACCGGGGCAGGGGAGTTAATGAAAGATTACCTATTCCCTTATTTGGGTACGCTACCAGGCCTTTTGTTACTGTCACTGTTTGTAGCTATACCAGTCTTTTCACCACGACTGGGGTCGCAGGCCATCGTCGGGCAGTTTTTATCATTACTGATTGGAATTGGAATTGCTTTGAGTGCTTTACCGATTTATCTGGCCCTGCCGGCTTTATTTGCAGTAAATGCTCAGGCTGGTTGTGATTCTTTAAAAAAGGCTTTGGCCATGGCTGAAGCCGATGAAGACAGCACAGAAATCGGAGTCAAAGCGATCCTCATATCTAGACTTCTTACCGGTCCCCTTTCAGTTGGCCTTGCGATTATGATTGCATTGTGGTTATATGGTCTAATGTAAATTTTTTTCAAAATGAATTAATATAGAAAGCAATTGCGGGTAGAAAATGTATAAGACAATGATAATCGCAATTTGAGATATGAAGTTCATGAAAGGAAAGGGATTAAGATGCATCGAAAAGAAGTAAAGATTATTAACGACGCAGGTTTGCATGCCCGGCCAGCAGCGGAATTCTGCCGCACTGCCAGTCAGTTCAACTCGGAAATTTTGATTAAAAAGATGGGCGGTGATGAACGGCACGGAAATGCAAAATCAGTGATCAGTGTCGTGACCATGCGGGTTGAAAAGGGCATGAACCTTTTAATTACTGCTGAAGGCAATGACGAAATGATCGCTGTCGAAACCCTGGCAGCGCTAGTCAACAGCGGATTCGGAGAATAAAAAACAGGCCTAGCCTGTTGGTGTGTACAAAACCCGCACCGACCAATTGGATTTCGTAGTCTGCGCGCGGCCACAGGAACTATGTTCCTTTTGGCTCGCGGACAGTCGCCAAATATAAATAAATTTTACTTGGCTCGTTGCCTTCGCGAAGATTCGTACAGTTGCCCAATTTGTATGTATTAATGATCTACATGTTCTAGCAACTGTTCGCCCCGAGGCAGACAACTGAAAAGCCAATTGTCGGTGCTTTGGTAGGTGTTCATAATTAACGATTCGTCACTCTTACAGGCCTGGCCTGTTTTTTTATTTGAAAATTGTGGGATAAAGCGAGGATTGGTGCCATTTTAGTTCATCGAGGTCAATCCCGAACTTGAAATGGGCGGCTCCAGCTGTCAGCAGGTGTTCCAGATTGCAGTTGCCGGCACGCTCACCTATACCAAAGAGGGTACAATCGGCATAAGTGGCGCCGCTTTTCAAACCCTGAATAGAATTGGCAACGGCCATACCTAAGTCATTATGCATGTGAATTTCAATATTGATGTTTTGAGGCAGTGCGGCCACAGCCTCTTTGCATAAACGGGGGGTAAAGATGCCGACCGTGTCTGAAAAGCGTAAGGTTGTGGCGCCTAATTCAATGCCCTTTTTTATCAGTGTTTTAACAAAGGTGGCATCTGCTCGGGAAGCATCTTCAAGCCCCAGCGTGAATTCTTTTCCGGCAGATCGAATCCGGTCAGCGCAGTGGCTTAACTCATCCAGCACTTGTTTTTTTGTTTTCTTGAGTTTTTCTTTGATTAAAAGATCGGAGGCTGGTGCACAAACATGAATAATGTCAGCGCCGCAATTGATGGAAGCTTCAATGTCAGCTATTTTCATCCGGTTCCAGCCGATAATTTTTGATCGTCGGCAAGTCGATTTAATGCGCTCGAAGCTTTTACATTCTTCTTTACCCATTGCCGGCGTGCCGGCTTCAATTCTGGCCACTCCCATTTGATCGAGGGATTTGGCGATGGCCACTTTTTCATCATGGGTAAAGGCCAGTCCAGGAGTTTGTTCGCCATCTCTAAGGGTTGTATCAACAATATATTTTTGCATCATTTTGGACCTCCATCACAAGATTTGCCAGTTCAAGATCGGAGAGGTTGCGACCCAGTTGGCTGCAACGTTCCCTGATAGTCTGTAACATTCTTTTTAAACAGGAATCTGAAAGCTGATAGGATTTTAGCTTATGGTCGATTGACTTTTGACCAGAGTGTTTACCCAGGACAATTTCTCGTTCCTGACCGACAATTTGTGGATCAAATGGTTCATAAATGGCCGGATTTTTAAGGATGCCATCCACATGGATACCGGATTCGACTTTAAAGATTTGCTCGCCAAGTACGGGTTTATTGGCGGGAATAAGCGCTTGGGAGAAGTCGAGGAAGGCTTTTTTTGCCGTTTGTAAGTTTGATAAGTCACCCTCAAATTTGTCCGGGCAATGATAGGTCAGACTCATTAAAACTTCTTCCAGAGGAGCCATCTGACCGATGCCGGTAAAGCTGGCACTGACGCTTTGGCCGCCCAGGGTGATCCATTCCATGGCCAGAGCAGTGCCACAATGAAGGCGATTGTCAGGACAGAAATTAAGGGCAAAGGGGCTTGTCTGAAAAAGATCCATAAAATAAACAAGCTCATCAGTAGCCAATAAATCACTGATACCGGTTAATGAGCAGGATCCTTCAGTATCAGGCTGTTGATCTTTTGAGATATCAAATTGCTGATAGGGGTTTTCGTTCAGTGACAGATTCTGATAGTGATCAAGGCTTAAAAGACAGGAAGGAATGGTAGAAAGCCCTTTAAACTTGTGAGCAAGTTCAGGGAAAACCCTAAAAAAAAGGGCAGGGGTCCCCTCGATATGGGTGACCCCGCTTTTAAACAGACTGGTGAAAAATGTTGAAAGTGCTTCACGCCCGGCGTGAGAAGTGTTTACGTGACCCATAGTCCGATCAATAATGGTAATCATTGTGTACCTCTTCCTGTTTAGATCAGGAGGTCTTCGACGGGGGTGCCTCCTTCAATATGTTCGTCCATAATTCTTTCCACATCATCGGGAGATACATTCCCGTACCAGACACCTTCGGGATAAACAACCACAATTGGTCCTTTATCACAGATGCCGAAGCAGCCGGTATTGTTAATCATAATATCTCCTGATAATTCCCGATCATCAATTTCTTCCAGAAAAGTCTGGACGATATTGACACCTTTCTGCTGATAGCAGTAACCCTGCTGCGTTCCATTAATTCGACAGCTTGTACATACAAAAATGTGATGCTTGGGTGTAACCATATTAGATTCCTCCTGATACTTTTAATATTGATTGTGCCGCGTTTTTAACGGCATCTTCAATCCGGTCATAGGTTGAAAAGACTTTAATTCCTTTTTTTTCAAGGCGATTGCTGGGCCCATCACCGATTCGCATGGAGATGACACCATCACAGTCTTCCAGTTCTCTTAATATATTGGCGATCTTATCTTCTTTATCGTCGCAATTTTCTGCACCGTCACAGTACTTTTTGACAGTTCGTTTCTCTTTAAAGGCGACAGCATCTTTTGTGTAATCATAGATATAGAGTTCTGTTGCCTGGCCAAAATGCTGGTCAACCAAGGATCCGCTTTTAGAAATAGTGGCAAAGCGCAGCGGTTTTTCTGTAGCTTCCTTTGCTTCTGATTCTTTGGTCAGATTTCTGAATTCGATTGACTGATCCTGGTCAAGCTTGCCGATGGCATCTGCCCGACACTGTTTACAGTGATACATCTGTTTTAAGTGAAGACCACAGCGGTCTCTGATTTCGGTGATTTCGTGATTAGTGGCGATTTCCAGGCCTTCAAAGGCAGATCCTTTAACCGGAATCAGAGGCATGATATTGGAAATATAACAGCCCAGATCACGCATGGTTTTAACTACTTCTTCGATATGACCATCATTAATGCCTTTTAAGGTAACCGTATTGATTTTTACCACAACTCCTAGATCTACCAGCATCTTGATACCTGCCAGCTGATTGGCCAAAAGAATTGATGCAGCGGCTTCGCCCACATAATGTTTGCCCATAAAATTGACAAATTTGTAAATTTTGGCTCCAATGGCGGGATCAACAGCATTAACCGTTACTGTAACATGAGAGACATTTAAATCAGCCAGTTCTTTGGCATGATAGGGGAGCATCAGGCCATTGGTTGAGACGCAGAAGGTGATGTTGGGATCATCTTCATGAATCATTTCCAGCGCTTTTTTGGTTTCATCAAAGTTGGCCAGGGCATCCCCTGGGCCGGCAATACCGATAACCGTCAGGTTTTCAACTTTTTCTTTAACCAGCTTATATTTAGCAAAAGCTTCTTCAGGAGAAAGGACAGAAGTGGTTACCCCTGGTCGGCTCTCATTCATACAGTCATACTTTCTGACGCAATAGTTACACTGAATGTTACATTTCGGCGCAATTGGCAGATGCATGCGGGAATTCTTTTGTGAAGCCCCACAGTTAAAACAGGGATGGTTGGCTGTTTTTTCTTCTAAGGTCATGGCTTTATTTGTCGTCACAGGGGTCACCTCTTTCGTTATTATTGGGGTTTCAAGTCCGTATTTACTTTTGGGGCCTTCTTCATAATATTTATTGTAGAGTGCTTCCCTGAAGCCTCCTTCAACCTTCCTGAGAAGGGTGTTGGTCATTTTATCGAGTAAATCTAACGAACCATCATAGCCAAGGGTGCGTATTCTTTGTCCGCCAACCTGATCATGAATCGGGAAGGCACAACGGATCAGGGGAATGCCGCTTTTTTCTTCAATTCGGCGAGCATCTGAATTACCCAGCATCATGTTGGCATCAAGTCGGAGGGCTTCAGCTTCGATGGTTTCAAAGTCAACATCGTTTAAGATGACATAATCTTCAATAAAGAGGCGATCGGCGACTTTTTGAATCAGCGGTTTGATGCGCATTTCCAGTTCTGGACAATTTGATCCGGTGGCAGTAACCACTGGCATAATCCCATTTTCACAAGCAAGTTCAACAGCAGCCATGACAAAATCGGGTTCGCCAAATATGACGACTCGGCCTTCGGCGTTGTATTTGTGGGAATCAACCATGCCATCCAAGAAACGCCCACGGGATTTTTTAATGGCGTCAGGAACGTCAATGTCAGCAATACGGGCAAGGGTTTTAATCAGGGTATCGGTATTTTTCAGACCAATTGGCAGATTTAATCGCTGGTAGGGAACACCATAAGTCTCGTTGAGATAGACGCCGGGAGAGAATTCTGAACGAATGCTGTTGGAAATCTCCAGGGTTAATCTGGCGCCAGCCATCATTTTAATATCTTCAATTCCGGTACCGTTAGCAGGTAAACGATCATAGTCTGGTTTGTGGACGCCATCAAGATTTTCTGATAAATCCGGTAGCAGAATGATGTCTAAACCAAAGGCCTTAAAGAGATCCTTTAAGTAGCGGGTATCAGCTGGTGAAATCATTGAAGTAATGACATTGATTTTTTGATTGGCTTCTATTTCCATGGGAACATTTTTGACAATGGCTTTTAAAGTTGCCATAAAGCCTTCAAATTGAGTGCCGCCGTAACCGGCAGATTGAACAGGAATAATAGTCACATGTTCGTATTCGGGATGTTCTTCATAGAAATTTTTAATAATGAAAGAAACATCTTCGCCAATGGTTTCCGCCAGACAGGTGGTGGAAACCCCGATCACTTCCGGATCATAAACTTTAATTAAGTTTTCAAGCCCCAGCTTCAGGTTTTTCTCACCGCCATAGACGGTGCCTTCTTCGGTTAAAGAAGATGAAGCAATATCCACCGGTTCATTGTAGTGGGTGGCCATATGACGTCTAATATAGGTCGAGCAGCCTTGGGAGCCGTGCAGCAGGTTCATGCACTTGCGAATGCCGTAAAAGGCATTGGCAGCCCCCATTGGCATACACATTTTGCAGGGATTTACATTTAAATTAACGAGATTTTTAGACATCTTCGGCACCTCCAATCGTGGTCCAAACCGGGCTATTCATTGACAGATTTATTTCTGAGGCAAAGTTAAGTGCGCCTTCATATCCAGCCAGGGGATGTTTACGTTCATGGTTGTGGTCACAGAAGGCAACGCCTAGTTTATAGGCCAGGGGTCGTTCTTTAACACCGCCAACAAGGATATCAGCCCCTTTTTCACGCATGAATTTTTCCAGTTCGGCGGGATTGGCATCATCAAGGATAACGGCATCTTCGTCAACAAGATTGCCGATTAGTTCGTAGTCATCTTTGCTGCCAGTTTGCGATCCAACCATAACAGTTTTCATGCCAAATTCATTAAACTGTCGAATCAGTGAAATAGCTTTAAAACCACCGCCTACATAGATGGATGCTTTTTTTCCACCCAAGTTCTTTTTGTATTTTTCAAGTAAGGGCAAAACGCGGTTGGATTCTTCCTGAGTAAAGGCTTTAGCACGGGCGATCACATCTTTATCGCCGGTAGCATAGGCGATGCGCATCAGTGAATCGGATGTATCGGTGACACCAAAGAAGGAGACTTTAATGAATGGAATATCGTAGGTTTCTTCCAGCTTTTTAGCCAGGTAGGTCATAGAACCGGCGCATTGAACCAGGTTAAGTTTAGCTTTGGGAGCTTCTCTGAGATTATCAACCGTAGCATCCCCGGTAAAATGAGAAACCACATTGACACCGATACGTCTTAAATAAGATTTCATGATCCACATTTCGCCAGCCAGGTTAAAATCACCTAGAATATTAACACCGTCAACTTTTTCGACCGCTTCTTCTGGCTCGATCAGATCCATAATGGCATGGCAGGCCATTTTATAGCCGGTTTTCTTGGTTCCGGAGAAACCGGATGATTTGACCGGGATGACTTTAATATTGTATTTTTCTGAAGCCTGGCGACAGACCGCATCGACATCGTCTCCGATCACACCGACAATACAGGTTGCATAAATGAAAATGACTTTTGGTGAATGAGTTTCCATAACTTCATCGATGGCAGCGGCCAGCTTTTTCTCACCGCCAAAAATAACATCTTTTTCACGAAGATCAGTGGAATAGCTGTTACGATAGCCTTCCTCACCACTTGAGAGGCTTCCTCTGATATCCCAGGTATAGCTGGCACAGCCAATGGGACCATGAACAATATGAAATGCGTCGGTTATCGGATTGAGAACGACTCGAGCGCCACAGTAAACACAGGCGCGTTGGCTGATAGCTCCGGAGACGCTCTCAGACTCGCATTTAATACCACTGCCATCGCCACTGCAGCCAGTTGAACGGATGGATTGGGATCTTTCTGGTAAAATATCATTGGCAGTTTTCATTTTAGCCTCCTTATATAATAATGATTGAATAAAAAGAGGGAGGAGATCCTCCCTGAGGGTGATTGCCGGAAAATATGAGATCAATTAGGAATAAAAGAAACTTGAAGGGGATTTTCCGGCATTAGAGTTGAGCATTTTTGTTTTAATTCAGCAGCTTACATGACGACTTCAAAATCTTCATCAGCACAGTCACGATCCATTCGGTCCATGATGGCGGTCAGAATGAGTTCAACCAGTCGCATTGCGCCTTTGTATCCGACAATTGGCATATAAGAGTGGACATAGCGGTCAAGGATTGGGAAACCGGCGCGTACTAATGGAATATCTTCAGCACGGGCAATGGCTTTTCCGTAGCTGCCACCAATCATTACATCGACAGGATCATTTTTAATCCACTGATGCATTTCAAAGAGGTCGGAGTTAGCTTTTACAGTCGAGCCTTCAATCCCGAATTTTTCGAGGATTGCATTGGCACGTTTTTCAAATAAAGAACCAGGTGTACCGGTAATCACATATTTTGGAACCATGCCAATTTCACAAGCCAGTTGAGTAATACCCAGGACTGTATCAGGATCGCCGTAAATGGCGCAAGTTTTGCCATTTGAATATTGGTTTGAATCCAGCATGATGTCCATCAGCTGTCCACGTTCTTCTTCAAGAGCATAAGGAACTTCAGTTTTTGAGAACTCATTCAATGCCATGATGTATTTATCGGTGTATTCCACACCAATTGGCAATGCTAGGGTTTCATATGGCACTTTGCATTTTTTTTCTAAAACATCAGCTGGCATGTCGCATGCAATTTCGCCCAGAGCCAGCGACATTTCGCAGTTACCTAAATCTTGAATTTCTTCAACAGTTGTGCCACCTTTTGGATACATTTCATAATGAGTAGTCATTGGGGCATCCATAACTCCACTGGTATCAGGAAGCATGGTATAATCAACACCCATCAGTTTGGCAATTCTTTTCATTTCACGCATGTCACCAGGATTAACAAAACCAGGAATTAGCGCCATTTTGCCATTTTTTTTGCCGGTATTTTCAGAAAGGTATTTAATAAATCCGGCAATCATGTTAGAATAACCAGTGATATGTGAACCGACATAGCTTGGCGTATTTGTATGAACAACGTACTTGCCTTCGGGAATCTTGCTTTCATAATCGGTAATATAGGCATTTAAGTCATCACCGATGGTTTCGCTCAGGCAGGTGGTGTGAACCGCGATAATTTTTGGATCGTAGATGTCAAAGATATTTCGCATTGCTGTTTTTAAGTTTGAACCACCGCCGAAAACTGAAGCACCTTCAGTGAATGAGCTTGATGCAGCGATTGCCGGATCTTTGAAATGTCTGGTTAAAAAGGTTCGATGGTATGAACAGCATCCTTGGGAACCATGACTGTGGGGCATACAGCCATAAACACCAAGGGCAGCATACATTGCGCCAACTGGTTGACATGTCTTCGCCGGATTGATGCGTAACGCAGAACGTTCGGCGACTTCTTTTGATGTATAATTTAACATTATTCGTTACCTCCTAAGCTGCCGTTCAATGTCGGTGTTTTTTTCCATGGAGCCGTCAGCATGTTCCAGGCAGGAATATGGGTGGCCATCGTTACATCGTTGGCAAAATTGAGTGCACCCTTGAATCCGGCATAGGGACCAGAGTAGTCATAAGAATGCAATTGTCGGGAAGGAACACCCATTCGTGTGATAACATATTTGTCTTTAATTCCTGAGAAGAAGATATCAATGCCAAGTTCTTTGATGAATTGTTCAGTTTCAAAATGGTTGTAGTCATCGGTGATGACAGCGCCATCCATTATATCTTCCCACATTCCATTGTATTCTTCCATTGGAATTCCGTCAGCCCGCAGGGCCATCAGTTCTTCTTCAGTTAAACGTTCCTTGTAATAACTTTCGTCTTTTGCTACAGTAATACTTTCAATGTTTTTAGAATCAGCGTCTTGCTTGATAGTTGGAATAACTTCACGACCTTCATAATCGTCTCGATGAGCAAACTCATAACCGGCTAAAACCGTGTCCACACCTAAACTGTTTAACAGATTGATGTAGTGATGGCTTCGCGAACCGCCAACATAAATGGCTGCTTTTTTGCCTTTGAGTTTTTCTTGACAAGCTGCAATCCCTTGAGCAATGGATGCTTCTTCTTCGGCGATGACTTCTTCAGTGCGTTTAATCAGTTCAGGGTCATTAAAATATTTAGCCAGATCGCGGAGTGATTTTTTTGTTGTGTCAATTCCGATGAAATTTACTTTCATCCAGTCAGTACCATATTTTGTCTTCATCATTTCGGCAATGTAGTTAATGGAACGGTGACACTGAACCAGGTTTAAGTCGGCTGTATGGGCATTTTTTAGGGTTGCGTAAGAACCGTCACCAGTCATGATTGAGATGACATTGTAGCCGATTCGTTTTAACAGTCGTTCAACTTCCCAGCCGTCACCACCGATATTGTACTCACCAAGCAGGTTGACTGAGTATTTAACAGGTGACGCATCTCCGGTTCCGATAACTTTTTTCATTAAACCGTTATTGGCAATATGATGGCCGCCAGACTGGCTAACCCCTTTGTAACCCTCGCAGCTAAATGCCATAACGGTAATCCCGTATTCTTTTTCCGCTTCTGAAGCAATCGCATGAATATCATCACCGATTAAGCCGACCGGACAGGTAGAGGCAATGGCAATACATTCGGGATCAAAAATTTCTACCGCTTCTTTTAGTGCCTGTCTGAGTTTTTTCTCACCACCGAAGACGATGTCGGTTTCCTGCATATCAGTTGATAGGCAGTATTCTAAGAAGGATTTGGTGCTTTCATCACCCTTTGCTTTGTTTCGACGCGTTCCCCAGCTGTAAAAACCACAACCGATGGGACCATGGGTAATGGTCAGGACATCCTTTAGCGGTCCGATAACTACCCCTTTAGCACCAGCATAACAGCAACCACGGTTGGTCATAATACCTGGTACAGTTCGTGTATCAGCGGTGATGACATTGGGTTCGCCATCTTTAATTGTTATAACGTGTTCTTTTCGGTTTTTATATACTTTGGAGCTATATTTATCTAATACCTTATCTCTTGGATCCAATTCAATCACCTCTTTCTAAAATGCGTCAGCATGTTGTTCACCACTTCGCACTCGGATTGATTCATCGATCGGCAGAACGAAAATCTTGCCATCACCCGGGTTACCAGTCGTGTTTGCATCCATTATGATGGATACAACCTGATCCACATCGTTATCTTCAACAATCAGTGTAAAGAATCTTTTTGAGATGAGTCGACCTGATTCGGTTAAAGATTCACTAACATCTGATAAAGGCATTTCACCTGATGCGACGATGTCATTGACTAAGGATAAATCAATTGATTTTTTACCTCGACCAAGGACTTTTAAGCAGGTGAATGCGGGAAAACCTTCGGCAACCAGGGCTTCTTTAGTCTGGTTAACCTTGTTTTGTCTAATAATAGCCATAACTTCTTTCATAGGGTTCCTCCTTCACAAGAACTTATAGTCCAGCTTTTCCGGTACTGATTGTATAAGCCTCTTCAACTGGTGAAACAAAGATACGGCCGTCACCAAATGTTCCGTCTTCTCCGGTTTTGGCATTTTTAAGAATAACGCGAACCAGATCATCTTTATCAGCATCTTCAATAATTGTTAAAAGCATTACTTTAGGAATTTCGTCGTAGTGAACTTCACCGACTTTGATTCCCTTTTGTTTACCACGTCCGTATACATCCAGTTTTGTAACAGCTGGGAATCCAGCATCCAGCATTTCCGATAAAATAAGGCCAGCCTTTTCAGGTCGAATAATCGCTCTTACCATTAACATATTTCCACTCCCTTTCCTTACTTAGATATCCATTAAACCATGTTCCATCAACAGTTCTTCCAGACGGTCCTGTTTCATCGGAGACGGAATAACAAAGAGTTCATTATTATCAATTGCGCTAGCTAGTGTTAAATATTCATTAGCCTGATTACAGGTATCGTCAAATTCCAACACTGTTTTTTTGTTGATTTCTGCTCGCTGTACCATGTTGTCACGTGGAACAAAGTGAATCATCTGAGAACCCAGTTCTTTAGCAAATGCTTCAACCAGTTCTGCTTCACCGTCAACATTACGGCTGTTGCAGATGATTCCGCCCAATCGAACACCACCGGTTTTAGCGTATTTCTGAATCCCTTTAGAGATATTGTTAGCAGCGTATAAAGCCATCATTTCGCCAGAAGCAACAATGTAAATTTCCTGAGCTTTACCTTCACGAATAGGCATCGCAAATCCACCACATACAACGTCTCCCAGTACATCGTAGAATACATAATCCAGATCATCTTCGTAAGCGCCAAGCTGTTCTAACATAGAGATTGAAGTGATAATCCCTCGTCCGGCACATCCAACACCTGGTTCCGGACCGCCTGATTCGACACACATAATATCTTTGTAACCAGGTTTTAAGATCTGATCCAGTTCAATTTCTTCACCTTCTTCTCTTAAGGTGTCAAGAACGGTTTGCTGAGCTAAACCACCTAATAATAATCGGGTTGAGTCAGCTTTTGGATCACATCCAACAACCATAATTTTCTTACCCATTCGACCTAAACCTGCTGTCAAATTTTGAGTAGTAGTAGATTTACCAATTCCGCCTTTTCCATAAATTGCGACTTGTCTCATATTCTTCCTCCTGAATAAAAAAGTTTTGAAAACTGTTACGGATATAAAAACACGAGGCCTTTTCGTTTTGCGAAAAAGACCTCGTTGTCTTTGCATTGGCTAAGCCTATGATACAGTTGGCACTGGCAGCATTTTGAAGCGTCAACTGTACAAGTTTTGGTCAAACGGTTTGTAAACGCAATGAAGTCTTGGAGTTTTAAAAAACGTCCAAGACTTCATTGTCTTGCTGTGACTAAACAAAAGATCTTAGCAAGCTCCAGGATGGGAGCTGACTAAGACCTCTTTGTCGTTTGCCGATTCCGTATGTGTTTGTTTTCTTGGTCATATTATCCATGCTGGCAGGATAAAAGTCAAATGCTATTCGCTGTAAACCCTTTTCAGAATCATCAGACGAATATTGTTTAAAGAAATAATGCGCCTGATGAGACCCAATGTACTAAGGATTTCTAAGACAAAAGTCCTGATTTTATGGGACTGAAATCTATTTCAGATTTTTAGATTGTATACATGATACAATAACTGAATAAAACTTAAAGATTTCTTAAAGGCTATCCGCAGTGACTGCAGCTGGAGCAGCTGGAACAGTCGCCGCAAGTGGATATTTGCGGGTCATCAACAATGACCGTTTTAAGAATATCTTTGGCAAAAAGTTTATAGGTCGTATCGTTTTGGCGAATGGTAATCTCCTCTGCATCAAAACGTATGATCAAGGGATTGGGAACAGTAACTTCGGGATTGATCATGGAAGGAATCATTAAAGCTTTAATCAGAACTTGTTCATCGGACAAAAGAGCCTGAATGCCTGAGTGAACAGTTTTTAGCGCCTGAATCGTGCCATCTTTGGCATAAACGACAGAGTTGCTATCGCAGTTGATGCCATGGGCGTTGGGGTCATAAGCCAGGATAATGCCAGCCGGAGTTGTCAGCGGTTCGGGAAGACCGGGTTCAAAACTGTTGAGACTCCCATCCTCATATAGGGAAAAACCAAAACGGCATTTTACCGGGCCATCAGGGCTCGTCAGTTCAATCATCTGTCCCGGCCAGATGGTCAGGCTTTTAAGGGGGCCAGATTCATAAAAGGCAAAAGCGATGATTTTTGCGGTAATCGTACCAACGGCCAGGTCAAGGGTATAGGGTGTGGTCAGCGCAGCTTCATCCTCCTCGCTCCAATAGCCATTAATTTGGCCATTTAAGGGAAAAAGACGATGCAGTTTACCGGATGGATAGAAACTTAAACGTTCAGCTGGAAAGCTCCCCAAAGCAGTATCAATAATCACTGAATCTTCAAGATTGATGGCTTTGATTTCGCCGTTTTCGTGAAATTCCAAATCGTAGCCATTTCGTTTTCTTAAATTATCTTCGCCATAGGAGGGGACCAGGTCGCCGAAATCGGTATGAAGGGTAACCGCTTCCTCAAACTTGCAGGCTTTGATCATGCCAGATTCATAGGTCGTTAAGTGTGTCAGGCCAGTTAGACTACCATAATTGGGGTGGGTGTAAGTGCTCATCGGTCGGCTCCTTTCTTTTCCACAATAACATGGGTCATTTTATTGGCATCTTCGACGATGGTAAAAGTCAGTCCCATCTGGGGGAAACGCTCCGTAAACCAGGGCGGAAAATGCTCGCAGATAACATCTAAAAGCAAAAAATCGCCTTTTTCAAAGAATGGCATCAAGGCCATCTTTGAGGATATGTCTGGCCGATTTTTCTGTAGTTTGTCTAGGTCGATAAAAAAGCGGCCCGGTTGGTCAGTGGCAACTGGTGCGGTTGGCGCATCAGTATTTGCAAGCAGATCACTCTTTTGCGTTTCCAGCAGATCCATGCGGATGACATCTAACAGTTCCAGATCAAAAGCGTCTGCTTCGCAGATGATAAAACCGGACTGATCAAAGATCTGATAAGGAATGCCCTTGAGGTCGCGGCTGATGATAACCCGACAGGGTTTTAAGCTTTCGGCAATGTCCTTTAATTGCTGTCTGAGCTGGGCGGGTGCCAGGGTCAGATTGGGTGTATAGGGAATGGTCTTTGAAAGCTCCCAGGAGTCTGCCAGGCTGTTATAAATCTTGATGGCTGATAAGGATGAAAAATCCGAAAGCGTATCATTTTCATCAAAAAACACGGCCATTAAACCAAAGTTTTTTTTCATTTTCTTCACCTCGTTTTAAGTTTTCAAGACGAAAAGCAAAACCATTCATTCTGCTGCCAAAAATGAAATGCCAAACGTATTGGGTTTAAGAAGGGTTCTTAAATTATGGTTAGTATAGCATAAAATGTTTGAAGAAAAGAACAATTAAGGAAAAAAACGATTGCAAAAAAAGAAGGACTGAAATTCAGTCCGCAGCATGTAGACGAACCCCGCACCGACCAATTGGATTTCGCAGTCTGCGCGCGGATTCGTACAGTTGCCCAATTTGTAAGAAGTAATTTTCAATGTTTTCAAGCAACTGTTCGCCCCGAGGCAGACAGCTGAAAAGCCAATTGTCGGTGCTCAGGTGCTAAGATTAACTTGTATTTACTCCAAAACCTATCGTGAGCTGTCATCACTCTCTTCATCAAATTCCTGGGCCAGCTTTGCCTGCCGTTTTTTTGTCATGAGACCGAAGGCGGCAAGAAGGGCAAAAATTATCATGAACAAGAAGACAAATAAGACGAGGGCGATCATGAAAAGGGCTAAAAGATCGTTCTTCAGGTAATCGTTATTAAAGTATGATGCGATGGTATAGACGACCGTAAAAATTGCGGAACCGGCCAGGCTGTAAAACAGATAAGTTTTAACAGTCGGTTTTGTATAGTAATCCCACTAACCTTTTTTATAGCAGCCGATCAGGGTGGCAACGGAGGCGATCATAAAAATAAACCATTCAAAGGCCCATTCGATAAATGGCGCGCCCATAAAAGTTGCCTGAATAATAATAGCGCCTAAGAGCAGCCAGTAAACCACCCAGAAAGCCAAATGTTCAATTTTATATAACTCCATTTCCTGACGTTCATCAATTACCTTCTTAAATTTTTTCATTGTCATTTTCCTCCCAGAATAAATCATTGAGTGTTTTGTCCAGCGCCCGGCAGATTGAAAGACAGAGCTGCAGGGAAGGATTGAATTTATTGGTTTCGATCATGCCGATGGTTTGTCGGGTCACGCCAACAATCTGCGCCAAATCTTTCTGCGAATAGTCTTTTTGCACACGCGCTGCTTTCATTTTTAAGTTTTTCATAACAGCACTGATTTCCCTCCTCAAATAAAACTTGATTTAAATAGATTGTAAGGTATAGAATGTAAAATGTCAAGTATATATTGCATAAAGAAATATAAAAAACACATTTCGACAGACTTGTTGCCTTGTTCGTATTTTTCCAGGGGAGATACGGATGATGCTGGGTGAATTAAAAGTGAGACTATTTTCGATAACTCGGAAATACTTGTTGAAGACCAAGTTGATTTTATTAGCTGAGTACTGATCATTGGCTTTTTAGTTACTCCCAAAGGGGCAGCGCCTCTGCCTAGGGTGAACATCTGCTAAAAAATGTTGACAGTTATTTATTTCTTTTCAGCATCAAAAAAAGAAATCTGGTGCTGGCACGTTTTTTTCTGGTAAGCTTCGATAATAGCGGGCATGGCGTAGAGAAGTCCCTGGCGTTGGCATTCCTGCTGAACCAGATTTTTCAAGGCCTTGGCATCTAGCGATCCACATGAGTATTGATTGCCATAATGGGTCAGATACTTTTCTTTAAGGCCTGGAAAGAGCCGGTCAAGCTGTTTAAAATAATAGAGACGCTGGCGGTCTCTTAGGGTTACCCCGAAGCCAGGATAAATAAAGGCGGCGCCGCTTTCTTTAGCCCGGCGGATAATTGCTTTAATATTTGAAGGGGAATCGGTGATAAAAGGTAAAACTGGCATCAGCAGAATGCCGCAAAAGATATCATTGTCAGAAAGGGTTTTAATGGCTTCAAAACGTTGACTGGAAGGAGCCACACCGGGTTCGATTTTATTTGAAAGTTCATCGTCGGCAGCGGTAATGGTTATTTTAACCAGCATCGGCGAATGGTGGTTGATCGCCTTAAATAAATCCAGATCTCTGGTAACCAGCGGGCTTTTTGTGGCCAGTGCCAGGCCAAACTGATGGCGGTTGATTAAGGCAAGGGCCTGTCTGGTTAATTGGTACTTTTCTTCCTGAGGGTTGTAGGGATCGCTCATTGAGCCCAGACCGATGACACCGCTTTGTCGCTTGCGTTTTAGCGTATCCTCAAGCAGTGCGATTGCATTTTCCTTGCTGCAAACGGTGGGGAAATCGGTGATGCCGTAGCATTCACTGCGGCTGTCACAATAAATACAGCCATGGGAACAACCGCGATATAGATTCATGGTGTAGTCTGTTCCGAACCAGGCGGAATTTTTATTTTTTAATAAAATGCTTTTTGCAGGTATTGTTTTCATCATAACCTCGGATTAAAAGAATAATCATGTAAAATGATTGCAGTATATTGACAAACCCCGCACCGACCAATTGGATTTGTATTAGTCTGAAATAATCTAAAAGATTGAATTATTTGATTTTTACGCCCAGAAGCTGGGACAGTTTAGCCGCCTGATCATAGGAAACACTGGCTCCTTTAAGATCAGGAATCGAGACAACCAGGTTGTTAATAGAAGAGCTTGAAAAGTCTATTCCTTTTAAAAGGGTTTTAAAAAAAGTTGAGTTATCCAGGATAACTCTTTCGAGATTCAGGTTTTTGAAGGTGCTTTCGGTGAAATAACTGTCGGAACAGTCACAATCTGAAAACAGAACCGACGTGAGTTTGTTTTTAAAGAAATTGGAAAAATTTTGCCGACAGTCCATGAAAGTGACGTTTTGTAGAATGCTGTCGGAAAAATCTGCCCCCATCAGCTTGCAATTTATAAATTCGCAGCGGCTTAAGAAAGAGTCTGAAAAAGCGCTGTTTGAAAAGCTGCAGTGAGTAAAGCGCAAATCCCTTAAGTCGGCTCGAGTAAATTTGGCTTCAGAAAACTCGCATGATTCAAAGACACAATCCTGAAATGAGGCTGAAAAAAGATCAGCTTCAAAGCAGTCAAGATTTTTAAAAAGTTTGCTTTCGATAGGGGATTCTTCCTCGCGGGCACTATCAATCAAGTGTTCCCAGCTGTCGGATGCGTCAAGGTGATGAGCTGATAATCGGGCTTGTTCGGGTTTCATAAGGACTCCTTATATTCTTTAATGATTAGGGGCTAGCAAAATAAGTTTCTGTATATTAGCTAATTTTTAAAAATGAGTGAAAGAAAGAGGATCATTCTAAAGCGATCAGTCTGGATAGTAATAGTTTAACAGCTTATTTGCTTTTTGTCCCGCCAGCGTTTATAATTTTTATATGAAAATCAAAAATTGGAGAATGCCATGCATATTTCAAAACGAACACAAAAAATGTGTCAGCCGGCACTTTTAAAGTATTATCCCTTAGTGGAAGAAGCAAAAAAGAAAGGCCGGAAAGTCTACTTTCTAAATATCGGGCAGCCGGATATAAAAACCCCCGATCCCTTTTTAAAAGCTGTTTGTGCGCATCAGCCAAAAGTTCTTGAATATCAGACACCAGAGGGGATATTAGCATTGCGCACGGCATCCAGCTCATATTATCAACGGCTGGGACTAAATTATACGAAAAATGATATTTTCATTACAAATGGGGGGAGCGAAGCTCTTCTTTTTACATTTTTAAGTATTTGTGATCCCGGTGATGAAATCCTGACACCAGAACCCCTATACAGCATTTATAAAGAGATTGCCGCCGCCGCGAATGTGAAACTGGTGGGGATAAGAACCCATGCTGAGGATGGTTTTGCGCTGCCGTCAAAGGACGCCATCGAAGCCTTAATTACTAAACAGACCCGGGCAATTCTGATCACTAATCCGGGGAATCCGACCGGAAAAGTGTTTTCCAAAGAAGAACTCAATTGTCTAAGCGAGCTGTCAGTAAAACATGCTTTATTTTTAGTGAGTGATGAGGTGTATCGTGAGTTTTTATACGAAAATCTGACCTATCTGAGTCCGGCCCAGGATCAAAAGATCCCTGAACAGGTGATTCTTGTGGATAGTATTTCCAAGCGTTACAGTGCCTGTGGTGCCCGAATCGGTTTTATCGTTTTAAAAAATCAGGCGCTTAAAGAAAGTATAAAAAAACTTTGCCAGATGCGTTTGTCTGTCTCAGAGATCGATCAGGTGGGAGCGGTGAATCTGATGGAACTTGAAGCGGATTTCTTTCAATCAATCATCAAGGAATACAGTTACCGACGCGCAATTGTTTTTGAAGGGCTTAAAAAAATCCCCGGTGTAATTTGTAAAATGCCTAAAGGTGCTTTTTATTTTATGGTAAAATTACCTATAATAAGAGCAGATCACTTTATTGAATGGTTGATCAGTGAATTTGCCTACGAAAATGAGACAGTGTTACTGTCACCGGCTGATGATTTTTATCTTGATCCTGAAGGCGGAAAAGATGAGGTGCGGCTGGCTTATGTTTTAAACGCCAAAGATATGCAAAAAGCGATGGGAATTCTTGAAAAGGCTCTGGAAGCTTATAAAATTGCCTTTCCGGAAATGTGCAAATAAAAAAGTTATCGCAGAATCGGTAAGATTTTCAATATTAAATCTGCGATACGAAAAAGCCAACAACTGAACTAAAGTATGTTAAAAGGAATTGAAAATAAAGGAGTAAAATTTGGAAATTAAAAACATGACAAAAGGACAGGAATTTACTGGATTTCTGTTTATCAAATCACAACTGGTAAAAACGGCCACCAACGGCAGCCGATATTTTAACATGGTTCTAAATGATCAGAGTTTTGACGAGATTGATGCTAAAAAATGGGATGTCAAAGAGCATGAAGAGCTGGAATTTCCCAATGGCAAGCTGGTTAAAATTAAGGGGAAAGTTCAGGAATATAATAAAAGATTGCAGCTGATTGTTGAAAGAATGCGCCTGGTAACTGAAGCTGATGGGGTCTCTGTCGATGATTTCGTTGAAACCGTACCAGTGGATGTTGATGAAATGCTGACATCGATCAATGATACCATTGACGCTTTTAAAAATCCGGACATCCGGGAAATCACTAAAACAATTTTCACCCGACATACTGAGATGCTGACCTTTTTTCCGGCGGCCAAGAAGCATCATCATGCCATTAAGGGAGGGCTTTTATATCATACCTATTCCATGCTGAGAATTGCCAAAGCTTTAGCTGGGATTTATGAATTTATTAATCAGGATCTGCTCTATGCCGGCGTGATTCTTCACGATATTGGTAAAATAAATGAGATGGAAGCAGACGAAAATGGTTCCGTTTCTGACTACACACCGGAAGGAAAACTGTTAGGCCATATTACTCAGGAGATTGTCGATCTGGAAGTGACGGGCCGGGAACTGGGCACTGATAAAGAATGCCTGATGCTGCTAAAACATATGATCTTATCCCACCATTATGAACCGGAGTTTGGCAGCCCCAAGCGCCCCATGTTTCCGGAAGCCGAACTGCTCCACCACATTGATATGATCGATGCCAGAATGTATACCATGGAAGCAGAACTTGCCCGAATTGAGCCAGGTCAGTTTACGCAACCAAATTGGAGCCTGGACGGTGTTAGCCTTTATCACCGCAATTTTGAGTAGGTGAACAATGGGGGTTATCGCTGAAGAATTTAGGCAGATTGCCTGCTACGAATCGGATATTTTTGGAAAGCTTTTGCCGACTGCAGCTATGAACTATTTTCAGGAGGTGTCCACCAATCAGGGGATCGCTTTGGGGATTGGGGCAGATTATCTGCGGGAAAAACAATTAGCCTGGTTTCTGGTAAAATATGATATCTGTTTTGAAAAAACACCCGATTATGGCAGTCGGGTGCGGATTACGACAGAGGCAACGGGGATGGATCGCTACTGCGCCGTTCGTCAGTTTAAGATAACAGATTTAGATCATCAGGATCTGATTGTTGCGGATACCCAGTGGCTTTTAATCAACACAGAAAGCCAGAAGATGGAATCAGTGGAGAACTATCCGGAGTTTTCGGCCTATGACTGTCATGAAAAAAAAGAACCAATTTTCAGGAAACTGGCACGAATTAAAAAGGCTTGCGCCAGTAAAAAATTTGAAGTACGGTTTTTGGATATCGACTTTAATAATCATGTTAACCATGTTAAGTATCTGGCCTGGGCGATCGAAGCCTTGCCTTTGGAAATCGTTAAATCAAAAGTATTAAAACGTGCTAAAATTGTTTTTAAAGAACAATGTTTTTATGGTGATCAGGTTCAAGTATTAAGTGAATTAATCGATGAAAATATCTACGGGATTGAGATTTTTAACCAGAATCAAAAGCTGCTTTGCCAGCTGGAACTGACGCTGAAATAAAATACCGCCACGAGTTGGGATGATGCAACTGATAAAGAGTTGCGTCCCGGCTAGTGGCGGTATTTTTTTATTCCAATTAAAATAATAATGGAATCCATTTGAAAAGCCAATTGTCGGTGCACAGGCAATATAATATACTCTGTCTTCGATCTGGGGCTTTTAATAAAGTTTTTCTTTGATCAAACCTTTTCGGTAAGCGGTGATCAGCATTTCCAAATCTTCAACCTGGCTCATTAGTTCTTTTCCTGTATCGGTATCGCGAACCCGTTTGCGTTCCAGGGATTTTTCGACGACGACGATTGAGGATTGAATATCCTGGCCATCGGCAATGGCTTTCTCCACTGATTCGAATGGAGCATGGCTGATTAAAGTCAGCCCATAGGAGTTATAAGTCAGAGTATAGCCGGCTATTCCCGTGGTTTTCTGATAAGCTCGAGCAAAACCGCCATCAATAACTAATTGTTTGCCATTAGCACGAATGGGGCTTTCACCGGAAATGGTTTTAACGGGAATATGACCATTTATCATATGGCCTTCCTCAGGGTCGACGCCAAATTCCACAAGAATTTTTTTTGCCAGGACATCATCATTGTCAATCAGGTGATAAAAAGCCGAGTAAGTTTCTTTATGCGGCGTTTTATCAGTAATAAAGTAACGCTCAAAAGTAGCCATCTTGTCTTTGCCAAAGAGCGGGGAGTCTTCATGGCACCATAAATACCAGAGAAAATCAGTTTTGCTCTTTTCATCATAACGGTCAGACTGATTAAAAAAAGCTTCACGTGCCATCTGATCGTACTTATCCATCAGTGCCTTGCCGGCGTAACGAGTGCCCCCAATTTCCTTCTGGGTAAAGGAACCGTCTTCTTCAACCAGGACGCAGGCGTGAAATAAAAGATTATCGTTAAAGACTTTATACATGCTGCCCTTTGCATACATAAAACGGATATGGCGTTGCAGTTTTTCACTGTGGATAAAGGCGTAAATCAAACGGTCGACGACTTTCTTCTCATCCTCAGTTAATTCGGCTGGCTTGGCTGGATCAAGGGTCGGAAAGTGAGTATCATTTAAGGCATAAGAAATGCCTTCAACTTCGACGCTATGATTATCAAAGTCGATGTTTTTGAGCAACTGACGTTTTTCCATTTTGTATTCCGGCCGATTGTCGATCAGGTTTTCTTCCAGTTTAAACTGGATCATAGCGATGGCTTTGTGCATTTTGGCCATTAAAGCCATTTCGGCTTCGGAGATGGCATCATCAGCAGAGACCTTGGGCTGAAAGCGCTCACAGGGATCATTTTTATAAACTCGGTCAGCAAAGGTAGCCAGGGGTAAAAGATTAATACCATAACCGTTTTCCAGGACATCCATATTGGCGTATCTCAGGGCAATTCGCACTGCATTGGCAATACAGGCGGCGTTACCGGCCGCAGCGCCCATCCATAAAATATCATGATTGCCCCATTGCATATCTAAAGAGTGATGGCGCATTAGAGTATCCATAACCACATCTGGACCAGGCCCGCGATCATAAACATCACCGATAATATGCAGGTGGTCAATGGTCAGACGCTTAATAACACCGGAAATTTCCACAATGAAATGTTTAGCGCGTTCCAGTTTGACCAGACTTTCAATAATTTCATTGTAGTAATCTTTTTTGTTGAAGCGATGTTCGTCTTCCTGCAGCAGCTCTTCCATAATATAGGCAAAATCCTTTGGCAGTGCTTTTCTAACTTTGGATCGGGTATATTTGGAAGCTGAAGCCCGACACACTTTGACCAGTCGATAGATGGTTAGTTTGTACCAGTTTTCCAAAGATTCCCGTTTTTTTTCTTTTTGAATCAGATCAACTTTTTCCTCAGGATAATAGATTAGGGTTGCCAGTTCGTTGAGTTCTTCAATTGAAACAGTGTTGCCCAGTTCTTGATGGACTTTTCTTTTGATGGCGCCGGAAGCGTTTTGCATGACATGATTAAAGGCCTCATGCTCGCCGTGAATATCAGTTAGAAAGTGTTCAGTTCCTTTAGGGAGATTTAGAATTGCTTTGAGATTGACAACCTCACCGACGGCACTGGTGATATTGGGGAAGTTTTGGGAAAGCAGCTCCAAATATTTTTTATTTGCCTGAAGCTGTGTTTTAGTATAACCATTCATTTTTGACCTCGAAAATTAAAGATTTAGTGAATTGGACAATTATGTCAAGACATAGCAGCTAAACTTTGTCGTACCGGGAAATATCCGGGTAACGATCATTTAAATAAGTAGAATAAATTCTTAACTACAAAATGATTATACAACGATTTCATCGAAAAAACCACCAAAAGATCATAATTAAGTTTTGATAAGGGCGAGACAAAAAAAGGTTTACATGATAAAATAAATAATTGTGACAGAGATGTTAATTGGAATATTTTGAGGATGAATTGGATTAACAGGTGAAATTTATGGAATCAAAACTAATTTCAGCAGTAGAAGCCATCGATGAGAAAAAGGCGTTGGCGGTGTTACGCGCGGAATTGGAAGCTGGTAAAGACAAACGGGAGCTTTCTAATCAGCTGAATTTTGCGTTGCAGCGGGTAGCCGCCCGCTATGAAGAAGGGGAATATTATATTGCCGATCTGATTATGGCGGGAGAACTGGTTGCCAATATTTTGAAAATTCTGGGCATTGATGCCGGCAGCGCCACTTCCATGAAACGCCTGGGTAAAGTGGTTGTTGGAACGGTGTTTGATGATATTCACGATGTGGGTAAAAATATTTTTATCAGTATGCTGCGCGCTGAAGGCTTCGAGGTGATCGACTTGGGAACAGACGTATCCACCGAAAAGTTCATTCGGGTGATCAAACAGGAAAGGCCCGATATTCTGGGAATCAGTGGGATTCTGACATCGGTTGTTGATAATATCAAAGAAGTCATCGATGCCATCACCAATGAAGGGCTGCGCGAACCCTTAAAAATTATCCTGGGTGGCGCACTGGCCGGGGGTGACTATTCAAAATATGTGGGTGCGGATGCTTATTCAAGTGATGCCATCGAAGGCCTTAATATCTGCAAGCACTGGATGATCGACGAGTAGGTGAGACAATGAAGAAAATTCTCTATCTTGATATTGTTAATGATATAAAAGGAAAAATTGAAAAGGGTATTTTAAGACCGGGAGATCTGCTGCTGTCGGAAAATGAAATGGCAGAACAGTATGATGTGAGCCGAACGACCCTCAGAAAAAGCTTGGCCTTGTTGGTCAACGAAAAATATATTTACACGATTCCCGGTAAGGGCAACTATGTTTGCGAGCCAACTGCCAACCAGTATCAGTTTTACTTTGACGAGATTGATAGTCTAAAAGGTGAAGTGGACGAGGTAAAGATGCTCAGCGTTGGAGTTATTACGCCGGGTCGTAAACTGATGCGGGAACTAAAAATCGGTTCTTTTGAAAAAGTGATCAAGGTCCAAAAATCGGTACAGATTAAGAATGAGACGGTTCAATACGCCGCAATTTTTCTGCCCTATCAGAAAGGTAACCCGATTGTTGAGGATGTCATTAATTTTGCCAATTTTCATGGGGTTCTGGAAAAAGGCAAGTTACAGTTTCAGCTAAAAAAACTGATTAATGTTGATATCGTCACGCCACCACTTGAGGTGCGGGAAATCCTGGAGATTGATCGCGATGAAGATTGCTTTCTGATTGCCCAGAACATTATTTCAATGGAAGACAATATGCCGATTTCCTATAATGAATTTTATATCAAGAAAAACTTTTTCACCCTGAATGCTGAAACAACTTTATAAAAGTGCTTTACTTTTTGAATAAAAACCCTTATAATAGAAAAGCACTTCAAGTGATCCCGTGGCTCAGCTGGTAGAGCACTACCTTGACATGGTAGGGGTCATCGGTTCAAGTCCGGTCGGGATCACCATTTAAAGTATAAGATAGCGGTTTAGCCGCTTTTTTTATTGGGAAAAATAAGCAGGTTGTCCAAAAGTTGTTCAGTAGGTTATGATTTGGGATTTTCCAGTTCAGTTTTAGGCTACGTCCTTAGTGTAGAATGTATAAATCTAGTGTAGTGGCACGTTCATAACAGAACTAACTCTACCCTGATTATAATTCAGGGTAGAGCGATGCCAGTTTCACCCTTGCATCTTTGGTTCTGAACT
>JASGLP010000098.1 GCA_030156895.1 Eubacteriaceae bacterium
ATCCCAATGCCTCCTTCACGAGCAATGGCAATCGCCAGACGGGCTTCCGTAACCGTGTCCATCCCTGCGCTCATAATTGGGATATTCAGTGCAATTTTCTTTGTCAGTCGGGTTTTGGTGTTGACATCCCCTGGCAGCACTTCCGATTTTCCCGGAATCAATAACACATCATCAAAAGTAATACCTTCTTTTAAAATTTTCTCCAACCTTTTACTCCTTTCAGGCTAATCAGATTCCAAATTCATTCAATTTATCCGCCTAAACTGATGCGATCAGATTGATTTTTCCGATCACTCCCCTGTCAGTCATCACAATTGTCAAAATAAACTTTATCGCTTGAGTTGATGAACTTTGGAATCACATTCAGATACAAAAAAGCAGACAACTGGTCATTGTGCATCTGCTTCCTGCAATATTTTGTCCCTTATAATTCTGTTCATAAGTCTACCATATTTACCTTAATGATGACAATAATTATTTTACTGGTAACGTTATCTTTAGCAACAAAAAAGAAGCCCGACTTATCGGACTTCTCAGTTTGTAGACAAAACCCCGCACCGACCAATTGGATTTCGCAGTCTGCGCGCGGCCACAGGAACTATGTTCCTTTTGGCTCGCGGGCAGTCGCCAAATATAAATGAATTTTACTTAGCTCGTTGCCTTCGCGAAGATTCGTACAGTTGCATAATTTGAAAGTGCTAATTATCAGCATTTCCCAGCAACTGTTCGCCCCGAGGCAGACAGCTGAAAAGCCAATTGTCGGTGCTAAAGTAATTATAAGCCAGACTTCTTTTATTAAATTGCTTAGAACAATAGCAAAGAAGGATTTTCCATATCTGCTTTGACATCTTCCAGAAACTTGGCGCCAGCCATGCCATCGGCCACCTGATGATCAAGGTTAAGACTGATTTTCATGACCGAGCGTACCTGGGGCTCACCATGGATGATACGCATCCGGGAAACCACTTCGCCAACACTTAAAATGGCCGCATTGGGCTGGTTAATAATGGCCGAAAAACTGTTGACCCCATACATACCCAGATTGGTAATGGTAAAGGTGCTGCCTTTTAGATCTTCCGGCAAATACTGTTTACTTTTGATCTTTTTCAATGTTTCGCCACGGGCTTTAACCATCTCGACAAAGCTCATGGACTGGCAGGCATTAATCACTGGCACTAAAAGTCCGTCTTCCTGGCCAACGGCCAGTCCGATATTAACCTGATCATTGAAAAAGATCTGATCATCAATTCGGGAACAGTTCATCATCTCATGTTTAAGAAGCGCTCTGGCTGTCGCCGCCAGTAAAAAATCGGTATAGGTACAGCGGAAGCCTGCCTGCTCCTCCACCTTAGTCGTGATCTTGCGACGTAATTCCTTGATTTCGCTCATATCAATTTCGACGGTCAAAGTAATTACAGCGTTTTCCTGATGGCTTTTAAGCATCCGTTCAGCAATAATCTTTCTTTTACCCGTTAAAGGCATGTTGCGCCGACTTTCTGTCGGTTCTTCTGTTTCTGTTTGAACCTTTACTGTTACCGCTTTTTTACCTTTACTTTCTGCTTGGCTTAGTTTTTGGCCGCTCTCCAAGTCATTGTCAGGTGTCAGTTCAATCTGATCCATCATTAGTGCCGCATCCGAAGCCAAGCTTTCAATCGCTGTCTCGGCAGTTTCATCATCAATGGCCAGTTTTTCATCAAGCATTTGGGACGTCAGATCCTGGCCTGGCTGATCTTCTTTCTCCACGATCAATAAGTCATCTTGGCTTTTATCCGCTGTCAGGGTATGCTCCAAAGCTGTCTCAGCAGATTGATCCAAGGCATCGATGCTTTTTTGCTGCTGATCCATCTGAGCTTGTGTTTCAGCCTGATCTGTATTAACAAGGGCTTTGTTTTCTTCCTCAGCCAACAGTTCACGAGCCAGTTTACGGGCTTCATTTACCAAGGCTTCCAGCTCGTCCTCCTCATGTTCCACCTGCTCTCGCTTTTCATCAATCAGCTCTTGGGCAAATTTGCGGACTTCTGCTGCCTCTTTGGCACGATCTTCACTTTCTGCCATCCTCTTCTGCTCCTCACTTTTTTCCCGTTCCGCCTTTAAAAGCCTGATCATTTCCTCTTTTTCCGCTTCGGCTGCTTTAATGGCTTCCATCATTTTAACTTTTTGTGCCTGAGCCTCTTCGATGGCTTTTAGAACCTCCGCTTTTTCCGCTTCTGTGCTTAAGCGTTTTTCCTCACGATCTTTTTTGTCATGATCTTGGATTGCCTCTTCTATTTCTTCAACCGCATCCTGATCTGCAAGAGTGTTATCGACGGTTTCGCTATCTTCTTCTGTCTCCTCAAGCGGCTGGGCTTTCAAATTCTGCGGAGTTTCCCATTGCGGCGGATTTTCATCATCGTTTAGGCGAACCGCTCCGTTTTCAATGGGGGTCGGCTTCACAATGATTTCATCACGCAGTTTTGCTTGACCGTTTTCAACAAAGGGGACAAAATCCAATTTGGGATTTCTGATCAGTTTACTTTCATTACTTTCATTCGTCATCTTCTCTTCTGTCATTTCCTTTACACTTTGATCTTTGGGACGTAAAATTCTTTTCTTTTTCTTGCGATTATCAGGATGACCAAGAAGCGTTTCCAGTTTTGTCTCCACCGCTGCTGCTTCATAAACCGTGGCCGTCCCGGTGGCTTTAATTGAACTGATGGTTTTTTCCACATCAGACCGCTGAATTCGGCCTTTCGGGCCTGATCCCAAGACGGTATTCAGATCAATGCCCGCCTCCCGCATCAGCCGTCTTGCTGCCGGCGAGATCCTGACCTTTTGCAGGTTCTCGGTATTAGACGGTTCCAAATCCATCTGACGTTTTTTGATCTCATCAAAAAGCTTCTTTTTCTCAGCTACGGATACTTCCTGCAGAACGTGGTCACCTTCCAGGTAATAGTCGTTCTGAAAATAGTTTTCCAACTCCGGCAGCGTATCATCGATGGACAGTTCATATGCGCTTTTAGCTTCTTGAGGAATGATTTTCTGCGGTCGGATCTCAGTTTTAATCGGCTTTTGAGCCTGCTTCTGAACCGGCTCTTCAACGACCACTTTTTTATTTTGAGATTTAATCCCAATTTTTTCCAGGTGATCCACGAAGGCTTCTGTACTCTCATTGCCGGGAATCCACTCACCTTCCTCGCCAATATAACCGATCACCGAAAAAACCGGATACTCATGATCCACCTCACCAAGAATCTTTAAGATCACGCCGGATTCTTCCGCCTCTACTTCAATACTGACCTTATCTGTCATCACTTCCAGAATGGGCTCGCCTTTTTTAACCGCGTCCCCCTCTTCCACCAACCAGTCGATAATGGTTCCAGAACTCATATCCATTCCCATTTTGGGGAGTATTATTTCTTTTGCCATAATCCTCTTCCTTTATTCACGATTCATCAGTTTATAAACAGCCTGGACAAAATCGTTTTTCTGGGGCACTACTGCCGCTTCCAGTTCACGATTATAGGGAATCGGAACATCCAGTCCGCCAAGTCTGACAATTGGGGCATCCAGGTAATCAAAGGCGTCGCTCTCCGCCACCCGGGCGACAATTTCGCCACCAAGTCCACCTGTTTTAGCCGCTTCATGGGCAACAATCAACCGACCGGTTTTAATGACCGATTCGATAATCGGACCCATATCCATGGGATACAAGGTCAAGGGGTTTAAAATTTCAACTTCGATCCCCTCGTCTTTTAAAAACTCCGCTGCTTCCTGGGCTTTTTTCAGCATTGTTCCATATGTGACAATGGTCACATCCTTACCTTCCCGTTCCACAAGGGTTTTACCCAGATCGATTGTAAAATCCTTATCTAGTGGCACCAGGCCGATTTCCTTATACAATAATTTATGCTCCACAAAACAAACAGGATTATTATCCCTGATCGCCGCTTTCATCAGACCTTTGGCCTGTTCCGGGGTTGATGCCGTCACCACCTTGATGCCGGGTATATGACATAACCAGGCCTCTAGGCTCTGACAATGCTGAGCCGCAGCCCCGGTTCCGGATCCCGCCGGCAGCCGCATCACCATGGGCACCTGTGACTGGCCGCCAAACATATAACGCATTTTAGCACCCTGATTAACTAGAGAATCCATGGCCAGGGTCATAAAATCCATAAACATAATCTCACAGATTGGCCGTAGCCCCGTTACCGCCGCACCAACAGCTGTACCCACAATGGCACCCTCACTGATGGGGGTATCCAGGATGCGGTCATCGCCAAACTCATTGAGCATACCGGCAGACAAGCCAAAAGAGCCGCCATACAAACCAATATCCTCTCCCAGAAAAATCACGTTCTCATCCCGACGCATTTCCTCAGACATGGCAAGACGAATGGCTTCACGGTAAGTCATTTTTTTTGATCGTTTTATCATCTTATCCCTCTCTTAAGCGTAAACGTCATCGAGAACCGAGGTGATTTCCGGTTCCGGACTTTCTTTGGCAAACTGATAGGCCGCCTCAATGGAATTTTTCGCCTCAACTTCCAGCGCTTCAATCTGTTCCTCGGTCATAATCCGACGATTGAGCAGATAGTTTTTCATTTTAAGGATTGGATCTTTCTTCTTCCATTCCGCCACTTCTTCCTTGCTTCGATAAACCTGGGCATCACTTTTTGAATGCCCATTGTAGCGGTAGGTCTTGGATTCAATTAAAACTGGTCCTTTGCCGGCGCGGGCATAACGCAGAGCCTTGGTCGTCACATTGTAGACTTCCAGAAAATCATTGCCATCCAAAGTCAGCCCCGGGATATCGTAACTCTGACTGCGGTCAGCGATTTTATCAATATTCATGTGCTTTTTAATCGGCGTCGACATCCCATAACCATTGTTTTCGATAAAAAAGACCACTGGCAGTTTCCAGACCGATGCCAGATTCAGGGATTCATGAAAAGATCCCTCATTGGTGGCACCGTCACCGGCAAAACACAGGACGGCTTTACCGGTTTCTTTATATTTCTGGGTCAGAGCCGCCCCGCAGGAAAGGGCAAAACCACCACCGACAACCCCATTGGCGCCAAGATTGCCATTTTCCACATCGGCAATATGCATTGACCCGCCTTTACCTTTGCAGTATCCGTTGGCTTTACCCAAAAACTCGGCCATCATTCGATTGACATCCAGGCCAAAACCAATGGCCTGGGCGTGGCCGCGATGGGTCAGTGAAACCAGATCGCCTTCTTCCAGCGCCATACAGGATGCCACTGCCGACGCTTCCTGCCCCATAGCCAAATGAGTGGTGCCATGAACCAGGCCGCGGGAAAAAAGGTAATCCACCTTTTCTTCAAAATAACGTGCCTGATTCATTCTAAAATAGATTTTCAATAAAATCTCTTCTGATAATTCAATCATGATATCCTCCACATTTCGGTGTGAATTAAAAACGTTCATAGGAACTATGTTCTTGTTTTTATTGTCAATTAGAATAGTTTATTATATCCTTTTTGTAACAAAAAATAAAGAATGCTACAAAAATCACAAACTATCCGGATTTTCTGCCGCATTCTTTAATGTTTTCCTAAGTTTTCTTAAACTGCTTG
>JASGLP010000006.1 GCA_030156895.1 Eubacteriaceae bacterium
AAACACCGCAGCTTCTGAAAAATGAAAGTTGACAGAAAAATGCACCTAACATCTGATATAATGAAGTTATTAAACCAAACAAAAATCAGACAGGAAAGGGATAAAGTCTGTATAATGGTGTAAAAAGAAAAGAAGCCAAAAGCTCAAATCTCGGTTAAAATAAAAGTACCAACAAATACATAATAGAGGAGATGAACAAATGGCTCAATTAAATATTACACTGGATACAGAACTTTTGCACGGACTTTTTACAAAAGATTCCCGGGATGATGCATTTTCAAAGTTGATGGAAGCAATCCTGAATCAGGTGCTTGTAGCGCAATCAGCAACAGCTTGGAGCACAGCCTTATGAGCGATGTAAAGAGCGTACAGCCTATCGCAATGGCTTTAGAGAGCGCGACTTGACAACACGTATCGGTGGGATCACCTTATGGGTGTCGCGCCATCGTAACGGCGAATTCAGCACAACGATGTTTCAGCGATACCAGCGCAGCGAGCAGGCTCTGATGCTTACCATGATCGAAATGGTCATTAATGGCGTATCAACGCGAAAAATCGAGAACATCACAGAAGAACTGTGTGGTCAGAGTTTTTCTAAATCAACGGTTTCAAAGCTGTGCGAAAATCTGGATCCGATTGTAGAAGAATTCCGTCAACGGCCGCTTGAAAAACACTATCCCTTTGTTATTGTGGATGCCATGTATATCAAAGTTCGTGAAGACAATCGCGTTCGATCAAAGGGATTGCTGATAGCAACTGCGGTTAACGAGAATGGCAATCGTGAAGTCATTGGCTTTCAGATCAGTGATACGGAATCCGAAACAAGCTGGGGCGATTTCTTTAACGAACTCAAACAACGGGGTTTATCTGATGTTGATCTGATCGTGTCTGATAATCACAAAGGGCTTGTAAATGCCATCAAAAAGCATTTTCAGGGTTCCTCCTGGCAACGCTGTCAAACCCATTTTTCAAGAAATATACTGGATAAAGCACCCAAAAATCAGCAGCCGGAATTAAAACGCCATCTGAATCGGCTGTACAACACAGGCACCATTGAAGAAGCTCGTTGCC
This sequence comes from Eubacteriaceae bacterium, assembly GCA_030156895.1. Lineage (GTDB taxonomy): Bacteria > Bacillota > Clostridia > Eubacteriales > Eubacteriaceae > Acetobacterium. The sequence goes on from JASGLP010000006.1 coordinate 1,072, forward strand.
TTCTGAAAGAGACGCTGGCAAACATTGAATCAAAGGCTCCCAAAGCAATGGCGCTGCTTGAAGAAGGTTTTGATGATGTGATGTCTGTTATGAGTCTTCCTGAAAAATACCGGAAACGGCTACGCACCACTAACAGCATTGAACGACTGAACGAGGAAATAAGACGTCGCGATCGTGTGATCCGTATTTATCCCAATGAACAGTCCGTTATTCGATTACTAGGCGCTTTGCTGATAGAGCAAGATGAAAAATGGTCTTCTGGCAGAAAATACTTTGATATGGAAGAATATTATGAATTTATCAATTCTCGTCCATCTGATCATCCATTTGCCGCTGCTTAAACCAAAACTACCGAGATTTTTAATTTGCACACTAATTTGGACTTGACTATTTATTTTTCTGTTATCTGGAAACCTCGGCAATTTGACAAACATAATTGCCGATTCTGGCAATTGCATCGACTGGATAGTGCTTGGTGATGCAATTGCTGTTAATCTGGCAGATCTGTATCTGCTGGTTGGTCTAATTTTAGTTGCGGTGCAGTTATTTAAATGGTTAATTGCTGGGTCCGTTAAAGAGAGTATAATAGGAATTATGAAGCAATAAAATAGACCGGCGAGAGCCGGTCTTTCTTTATCGAAAATCGTATAAAAATGGGCAAATTTATGTTGATCTTAAAATCCTCTGGGAAAATTTTGGGAAAAACCATAAAATCAAAAAATAAAAAACAGCCGCAATCGACTGTTTAATCACATAAATGGCGTGCCCTGAGGGATTCGAACCCCCGACCTTCCGGTTCGTAGCCGAACGCTCTATCCAGCTGAGCCAAGGGCACGCATATCGTGACCTAAGAAATGTATTTCTGTTGGCCACAAAAAATATTATAACACAATTTTAACATAATGCAAATGTTTTTTTAAAAAATTTGCATTATGTTGAATATAGATAAAAATACTTGCTAATCTTTTAGAAAAGCACCGTTAGGCATCATATTGTCAGGTGGGGGAGAGCCCTTTTGGGCGCGATAAATTTTTCTTTTACACTCGTTTTGCTTTTCAGTTTTACAATACATATTTATAAAACCCTTTACAGCAAGATCTTTTGAACAATTATACTTTTTGCAAAATCCGCAATTGCTTAGATTTGGACAATCAGACATAATAGTTTTCCCCTTAAATAGTATTTGAAGTCAACTCAGTTATGGAAGAATTTTAAAATCATAAAAAAGCAACTTCAAAATTTATCTACCCCAAATTAAATTTGATTAACGTCAGATATTTTAAATTATTATTAAATCCCTTGTTCAATTATTTCTAATATTTCATCAATTCCTTTTTTGCCAAAGCTTACCAGTTTCTTATTGACAATCATACACGGGACACTCATAATGTCGTATTGATCTTTTAATTCTGGGAAATGAGCGATATCAAAAACTGACGTTTTGATTAACTTGTTTTCAAGAGCAATTCGCCCAGCAGCCATAACTAAATCAGGACACATTGTACAAGATAAGGAGATAACGAGATAACGAGATCTATTTGAGTTTCTGAATGAATGTTTTTGATTCTTTTTAGATGGGTGTGATCGATTGCTTGTCCAGGTCCGGCAGCATTATATAAGCTGACAATAAATGAATTAAATTCATGCCCACCAGGGACACCGTGGAATTCAAAATTAAGGTATTGTCCGGATGGACTGAAAAACCTGATTGAAGGGAAAATAAGAGTTTCATCTGTTTTTTCTGTGACAATTTCAACCGAAATCTTAGTGGATAAATCTGCAATTTCTTGAGCAAAGGCAGTGATTTCATTGGAAATTGGCTTTTCGTCAACAAAGCATTTCAAAATAATCTCATTTTCAAATTTTTCGAAAACAGGTAATAGTTGATCTTGCATTTCGCTTGTTATAAAGGCATTGTTATTTTCATTTGACGCAGTCAAAGTCACCGATTTTTCTTCTTTTTGAGAGATGGATTTTTTCTCCAGTTTTAGTTTTTCATACATTGTTGAGAGATGTTTTTCCAGAGATGTGGCAGCTATTGCGCCATCAGAAACTGCAGTTACAACTTGTCTGAGGTTTTTGATGCACACATCACCAGCAGCATAAACGCCACTTGTACTGGTTTTTTGATTAGAATCAGTTTTGATGTAGCCCAGCTCATCTAGATCCAGATGGTTTTTTACTAGATTTGTGGCAGGTTCATAGCCGGCAAAGACAAATATTCCAATATTGTCATTTTCGGCAGCTTGATATTCCCATTCTTGGTTTGTTTCACGATTTATAAAACGAGCTTTTGATAATTTTGTGGACCCACTTGCTTCAAGGATTTCAGTGTTAAAAAAAACATCAATATCGTCTCTTTTCAAGACTTCATCGGCGATACTTTGTGCACAGGTGAATTCTGCTTCTCTAACGATCATTCTGACTTTACGCGCATATTTTGTCAGAAACATGCCTTCTTCTGCTGCAGCAAAACCACCACCAAGCACAAAAACATCTTTGCCGGTAAAGAATTCCCCATCACAGGTGGCACAATAGGCTACACCACGTCCCTGAAATTCTTTTTCACCTTTAAACCCAATTTTTCGAGGGCTAGCACCTGTTGCAATAATGACTCCGAGAGATTCATAGATTCCTTTGCTGGTCATTATTTTTTTAATATCGCCATCAATTGCCAGTTCAGTCACTTCAGCTAATAAAAAATCAGCTCCAAAGTTTTGGGCTTGCTTGCGCATTGTTTCAGTAAGCTGCTTTCCGTCCGTTCGAATGATCCCTGGATAGTTAACTACGTCAGTGGTGATGGTGATTTGCCCACCAAACGTTTCTTTTTCAATTACTAAAACACGGTATTGAGCTCTTGCAGCATAAACGGCTGCTGTAAGCCCTGCCGGTCCGCCACCGACGATTATCACATCATAAAAGTCTTTCATAATTTGCCTCACATAATTTTTGATAAGAAAAAGGATGTTGTCAATGCAACATCCTTCAGTGTACATAGCACCTAAAAAGCTAATTGTGGCACTCATTTGCTAAATTTTGCTTTGTAAAGTCAGTTAGATCAATCCGACCAGATCCAAACTAGGTTTTAAGGTTTTAGCTCCCGGTGTCCATTTGGCCGGGCAAACCTCATCACCATGCTCAGCGACAAACTGAGAAGCTTGAACACGACGAAACAACTCATCGGCATTTCGTCCAACATTTCCAGCAATAACTTCATAGGCGACTATTTTGCCTTCTGGGTTGATAATGAAACTGCCTCTTTCAGCTAAACCATCTTCTTCAATCATTACTTCAAAATCACGTGTGATTGTGCCAGTCGGATCAGCCAGCATTGGGTAGTTTATTTTTTTGATAGTGTCAGATGCGTCATGCCACGCTTTGTGAACAAAATGTGTGTCGCAGGAGACAGAGTAGATTTCACAGTTAATCTTTTTAAATTCGTTATACTTATTGGCAAGATCCTCCAATTCCGTAGGGCAAACAAAGGTAAAATCGGCTGGATAAAAGAAAAAAACTGACCATTTCCCCATAATACTTTCTTTTGTTACTTCCTCAAATGAATTATTCACGTAAGCCTGTACTTTAAAATCTGATACTTCTTTTCCAATCAATGACATAATTGTCCTCCTAAAATAAAATTATATGTTATACATTTCTAACTTGATGTTATAATAACATAACTTTTAATAGGATGCAATACTAAACTATAATAATTCTAAACAAACGTCAAATAATTTATCTACTATTTTGTTTTGAGGGAACAAAATGGCCGGATACGTAAAAAACATTACAGTTTTAACTTTTCAGCTGTAATGTTTTAATAGCTTTATTCGTTTATGAAAAATAGGATATTCATTTTAATGAATTAACCAGATCCATGACTTCGTAGAGTGACATATTTGAATTGCTTGCAATTTTTTTTAGATCTTCATATTCCGGACTTTCACGGTGGATATTTCCGTGATCAACAACTTTCAATTTAACATCGCCATATGGTGTAGTCACTGTACGGAAAGAGCGATTCATACAGGTTCGGGTAACAGGATATTTTCTGATACCGATTGTTGATGTTTCTTTTAAGATTAATTCTTCCAACAAGTTAAGCTTGCTTTCGTGACAAAGCACTGTTAAATGAATGCCCGGCCTGTTTTTTTTCATATACACAGGGGTATAAAAAGCATCCAAAGCACCAGACTGCATCAATTTTTCAAGTACAAAACCTGCCATTTCACCAGTCATATCATCCATATTGGTTTCAATCACCATGGTTTCCATGGAATCAGATTTTTCACCTTGTATGATTCTAAGGGCATTTAGAATCCCAAAATCTTTTGTACCAAAACCGTAACCGGTTTTTTGCGGAATAAAAGCAGGTGTTTGAGCAGAATAGCTTGCCAGCTCGGCAAGGATGGCAACACCAGTTGGGGTTGCTGATTCGCCGTCAATTGCCCTTGAATAGATTTCAAAGCCGGAGTCGCAAAGAATTTCAGCAGTTGCTGGAGCAGGGACGGGGAGTAGTCCGTGAGCACATCGAACCCATCCGCTTCCGACATTAATTTTAGAACCATAAACCAGGTCAGGTTTTAAATGATGATAACAAATTGATGCACCAACAATATCGACAATTGAATCCAGCGCACCCACTTCATGAAAATGCACCCGTTCCACGGGCACATTGTGAACTTTTCCTTCAGCAAGTGCTACTCTTTTAAAAATAGCCAGTGCAGTTTGCTTAACGGTGTCTGAAAGTGTCGAATTCATAATAATTCTTTCAATGTCTGAAAAATGTCGATGCTGATGGGGTTCATTGACAATATTCACGTGACACTGGATTCCGCTGATACCTTTTTTCATTGTTTTCTCGGCTTGGATTTCAAATTCCGAGATGTTGAGTTTTGCCAGTTCACTAATCAACAAATCCGCATCCATCCCTAAATCGATAAAAGCCCCCAGTACCATATCGCCACTTATCCCTGCAAAACAGTCAAAATATAATGTTTTCATTTGTCAAACTCCTTGTTGAAATTTTTTTATATTTTATTAATCTTAGAAGCCATACAGGCAGCACCGAAACCGTTATCGATATTGACGACACCAATCCCACTGGCACAGGAAGTCAGCATCCCTAAAAGAGCAGAAACACCGCCGAAATTTGCCCCATATCCAATACTGGTGGGAACGGCAATGATTGGCTTATCGGTTAATCCGCCGACGACAGATGCCAAAGCGCCTTCCATGCCAGCAACGACGATGATCGTTTTGGCGTCATTAATGATCGAAACATTATTCAATAATCGGTGAATGCCGGCGACACCGACATCATAGAGCCGTTTAACCTGATTACCCATGACAGTCGCCGTTATAGCCGCTTCTTCGGCAATTGGTATATCAGCGGTACCTGCGGATACAACCAGAATATAGGAATCTGTTGTTTTATATTCCTGGCGCTTCACTACAACAGAACGGGCTTCCTCATAATAAATGGCGTCATCGGTCACTGATTTAACTACTTCATAGACTGATAAGTCTGCTCGCGATGCCAGGATATTTCCCTGTGAACGTTTGAGCATGTTTTGTACGATTCCTTTGATTTGATCGAGGGATTTTCCGGGACTGTAAATAACCTCGGGGTATCCATTTCTGAGTTCCCGATGATGATCAACTTTTGCATATTCAAGATCCTCATAGGGGAGAATTTTCAGCTGATTGAGAGCAGTTTCAATATCACATTGATCATTTTTTACTTCAAGTAGCAGGGTTTTAAGTTGTTCAATATTCATAAGTCACTCCAATTCTGACTATAACCGTTAATTCTGGTTAAGAAAGTCGTTCATTTCCGCTAGTGTGAGATTGTTTCTGAAAGATTCAAAATCATATTCCTTCTGATATTTTCTCTCTAAATGGCCAATTAAATCTGAAAAATAGAGAGAGTCCCCGCCCAAGTCATTGATAAAATGACTGTCGCTACCTATTTGGCTAAGGGGTATTTTTAAAATCTGACTCCATATTTGAGCCAGTTCCAGGCATGATGAGTCAATTTCCTGATCAACTTCTGGCCCTAATGAATGGGCCTTATTTTCAAAAAGACCTTTTTCCCAATTCACTGCAAGGGTTAAACGGTCTGTTTTACCTGACGAGTTTTTAGGAATTTCGTCAATTAAAACGCCAAAATCGATTGATATCTGCCATGTTTTTTTGATTTCCTTTGCAGCGTCAACGAGTAAATCCAGATCATTTGAATCAGAAAAAATTACCAGCAAATTCTTTTCACTTGTTTTATCCTTAACTTGAACGATCACCAGTTTGCCATTTGTAATTTTACTTTGAGCGGTTCGCTCAAGATCATTGACCAGATAGTTTTGGCCATTTACAATAACAATATCTTTATATCGTCCGTAAATGGTCAGCCAGCCTTGATGAAAAAAACCCAGATCGCCCGTATTAAAAAATCCCTTGTCATCAATTACCTGATTTGTGGCAGCATCATCATGGTAATAGCCTTGCATGACATTCGTGCCCTTGATATGAACAAGTCCCAGATATTCTGGAGGTAAATCATTTCCTTGAAGATTTCGGATGACCACTTGATTACATTCATCCAGAACACCAACAGAAACACGGCTGATTGTATCTTCGTCAGGATCACAGAAAAAAAGCTTATGGCCGATCTGCAGATTATCACTCAGAAAGTGTTCAACCCGAAAGCTCTGACCAATTGGTGTATAAGAAACCCCCATGGTGGTTTCACTTAGTCCATAGGCTGGTTTTAAAGTATTCTTTTGCCAACCCAAGGATAAGGCAGCTTCTTCGAAGTTCCTCAGAGTATTTGGGTTTACATCTTCACCCCCACAAAAACAGATGTAAACATTTGATAGATCAATGGGAGAATGCGGTTTTATGCCGGTATTTAAAAGTAATTCCAGGCCAAAAAGTGCAGCGCCGGTCATCGTTGTCCCAAATTTTGAAAGCTTTTCAAGCCAAGAAATTGGATTTTTTATAAATACCATGGGATGTATCAAGTATTGAGGGAAATCGTTGACCAAAGGAACCAGATGATATCCCACAAAACCAAAGCAATGAGACAGGGGAAGCCAACTCAGATAGCGTTCAGTCACACCTTTACGCACCACAATACTACTGGCCAATCCACCTTCATAAAGATTCTTTTGGCTTAAGAGGGCTCCTTTTGCTTTATTAGTAGTACCCGATGTAAACTGAATCATTGCGGGATCAGACTCTAAACAGTTTTCAATTAAACCGGCTTCAGAATTTATTAAAACAGGATACATCAAGGCCTTAATACCTTTAACGGTGCTTAAACCATGAAGGTCGGTCAGCACTGTTGCTGATTCCATAGTATTCAGGACGGATTTTAGGCTAGCCCGGGATTTTTCGTCCTGAGCGATGGGGAGGATTGAAAAAATGATTCCTCCCAGCATTGCTGCCCAGCTTGCAGTAATTTGTGCTTGAACACTTTTAAGCTGCAAAACAAGCAGATCATTTTTTTTCAAACCCTGATTTTGCAGTCCACCCAATAATTTTACAGCGTTATCAAAAAGTTCTGAATAGCTAATTGTCGTTTCGATGCCATCAGACTCGCAGAAGCTAATCGGTGTAAGGCTTTTTTTAAGCGCAATAATCGAATTATTGATAATCATGTAACTCCCCAAATTTTTTAAATCATGGTATAACCGCCATCAACGGCGATTGTCTGACCAATAATAAAATCGCTGCCGGAAGAAGATAAGAAGGAAATGACACCAAAAAGATCTTTTTCATGACCCAAACGGCCGGCAGGTGTATTTTTGATATGTTCAGTCAAAGCGTATTTAGGAAAGTTAGATTTGGCCATATCGGTTTCAATGACACCAGGAGCTATGGCATTTACCTGAATGTTCAAGCGGGCTGCTTCACGAGCCAGTGCTTTTGTAAAAGCAATAACCCCGCCTTTTGCGGCAGAATAATGGGTAAAACCCAGACCACCCACACGGCCAGCGATTGACGCAACATTAATTATTTTACCGGCCTTTTGTTTTTCCATCACTTTGTAGACTTCATGGGTAGCCAAAAAAGTTCCATTTAAATCAATATCAATCACTGACTTCCAGTCATCATAAGTCATGGCTGAAAAAGTTTTAACCGGAAAGACACCAGCATTATTGATTAGCACGTCAATTTTACCATACTTTTCTAGAACGATTGAAACCATATTTTTGATATCATCTTCTGAGGAGATATCACATTGAACAGCAATCGAGTCCGTGGTCAAACTATCTGCAGCGGCTTGTGCCGTTTCGATGTTACGACCAATGATAACAATTTTGGCACCTTCCTCAGAAAGATGTTTGGCGATGGAAAAGCCGATTCCCCGTGATGATCCGGTAATGATGATGACTTTGTTTTCGTGGATTTTTTCCATTTTAAGCCTCGATTTCTCCGATGATCTGTCCAACCAAAACTCGGTCACCCTCTTCTGACAGTAGCGCTGTTAAGCTACCATCTGCTGGAGCCTCAATATAAATTGAAATTTTATCGGTAGCCGCTTCAGCGATATTATCACCTTTTGCGACAGTCGCGCCTTTTTCCACAAGCCATTGTCTTAAATTGATTTCTTCAGCACCTTCGGCAAATTCTGGTACAACAACATCATATTTCATAATAGTCTCCTTAAGTATTTAATTTAGTAAGCTCTTGGGATTTTGTTCCAAACATTTGATTGAATTCTTCAATAAAGACATCTCGCAATATTTTTATGTCCGGTACAAAAACGCCAGCATTTTTAAATGAAGTAACATCCCGATCTTCTATTCCACAGGGGATGATGGTTTTAAAATGATTTAAATCAGGATTAAGATTGATGGAAATACCATGAAAGGCAATTCCATGGGCGACAGCAATACCAAGTGCGGCAATTTTTTTTTCGGCATTGCTGCTTGGATCGTAAATCCAAACGCCGCTTTTACCTTTAATCCGAAAGCCAGTTAGTTCAAATCGTGATAGCAGATTAATCATAATTTGTTCCAAGAGTCTGACGTACTGATGCGCACCTTTAACATGATTTTCCAGATAAAGAATGGGGGAAACAACCAATTGTCCGGGGCCGTGATAGGAAATATCACCGCCTCGGGACACTTGCGTTATTTTAATGCCCATTTTTTTTAGCGATTCAGGACTTTTTAAAAGATTTTCAGGATGTGACCCTCTTCCCAAAGTGATAATCGGTGTATTCTCCTGAAATAATAAAGTCTCATTCATTCGACCGTTTCGGATAGCTTCAATAATGCTTTCCTGGATTTTAAAAGCGTCGTGATAGTCAATCAGGCCAAGATCAAGCCAGTTTAAAGTTTTTTTCAAAGAAATTCCTCCAGATGATGAAATCTCATTTTTCGATAAAGGGTACTTCTCGAGATCCCCAGATATTCGGCTGCTTTTGTTTTTTGAGGATACAATTCAAGCGCTTTTTTAATAGTTTTCAATTCCAGATCCTTCAGATCAATCGATGTTTCTTTTATATTTTTTTCTGAATGGTGCTTGACTGCTTGATGCTGGGCGCTTGAGAAAAAATCAGTGATAAAGAATTCATCAATGCGGTTTGTTTCAGTAAAATTCACAGCTCTTTCTATGGCATTTTTAAACTGTCTGACATTGCCTGGCCAATCATATTTTTCAAGTAATGCCAGCGTGGAAGGACGCAGAGGTTCAATATTTTTCTGATATTCCTGATTGATTTCATTAAGAATGTAATTAGCCAGCACAGGAATATCAAGATGTCGGGAACGTAGCGGTGGAATATTAATTTGTAAAACGTTCAGTCGATAATAGAGATCTTGCCTGAATTTGCCATTTTGTGCTTCTTCAGCCAAGTTTTTATTAGTCGCGGCGATCACCCTAACATCAATTGGAATATCCTTTGTGCCGCCAATTCGTTGAATAATGCGTTCCTGTAAAACACGGAGTAAAACAGTTTGAACATGAAGGGGCATTTCACCAATCTCATCTAAAAAAATGGTTCCACCCTTAGCTAATTCAAATTTACCAATTTTTCCATGTTTACTGGCACCGGTGAAAGCACCTTCTTCATAACCGAAGAGAATACTCTCAATCAGACTTTCTGGGGTTCCGGCACAGTTGACAGCAATAAAAGGTTTATCAGATTGATGAGCATTATGAATCGCCTGAGCAAACATTTCTTTTCCTGTACCACTTTCGCCCTGCAAAAGTACAGTTGAGCTGCCTTTGGCGGCTATTTGCGCCAGATGGACAGAACGCATGAGTTCAGAGCTGACACCGATAATATCATCAAAGGTAAAGCGCGTCCCTTTTCGGCAGTGCTTATCCCGTTTGGAAGAATTGAGATCCTTGAGGGTCGCGACTGCACCAGCAACCTGGCCATTTTCATGAAGAATCAGTTTGCGATTAATCAGGCAGTTAATCTTATTGCTCTTTGTGATAATATGTTTTTCTGCTTCGGCGGGCAAAGGATTTCCCTTTTCATCGAGAATTGTTTCACCTTCCATAATATCAAGAATATTCTTCCCGAAGGAATCAAAGGTGGTGGTTTTGAGGATTTTTGCGCCGTTAGAATTTATACCAATAATTTTACCGTTTACGTCCACCGCCACGACGCCATCAGAAATTGAATCAATGAGGGTACTTAAATAATGATTCGTCAGTTCAATTTGACGATTTGATGCAGCGATATAAAGCTCCCTGCTGATTGCTTTTGTAACAGCCACAACCATACCCAGAGTATGAGGATAGGTTAATTCTTTGGGACCTGTCATATCAAGAACACCGATTAAAATACCACTTTCGTCGAAGATAGGAGCCGCTGAGCAGGTTAAATCATGATAACATTCATAATAGTGTTCAGCACCGATTACTTGAATTGGTTGCTGTAAATCTATAGCCAAGCCAGTAGCATTTGTTCCAGCCTGTTCTTCATTCCAGATACTACCGCGAACCAGATTTTTGTTAAAAGCTTCATCAAGAATGCTTTGGTCACAAATCAGTTCCAGAATAACGCCCTCAGTATCGGTCAGGGTGGTCGAGAAACCGGATCTATTGACAAATTCCTGTAATTCAACCATAAATGGAATCGCAGTTTTTAGCAGAAGCTGATTTTTTTCAAGTCTTTTTTTAAAGTTTTCCTCACTAACAGATGGGGTTCGGTTTAGCGAACGGGGATTCATTTTTCTTTTTTGACACCGGATCCAAGAGTCCAAAATCGGCTTTCTTAAATTCGTACCAATCACGTCATGGTCTACAAAATTTAGCCAATCTTTTTGGATATCGTCAAAGTCTGAATGAATTTTCAAAGCTTCACGCTCCTTTTTATAAATTAAGTTCATCCAGACAAAATAATCAATGGACTGATGTGTGATGGGGAGATCCCACCACACACCAGTTTTATAAAGAATTGATTATTTTCCGGCAGCCAGTTTTTGCAGATCTCCATTGAGCTGAGCAAAGATATAGACTGGTGCACAACCTGGATAATAGGTTACTGATTTGGCCATGGCAACGCCTTCACGCACTTTATCTGCCGATGGGAAAAGTTCCCAGCAGTCGCCACAAATAAAAATATGTTTATCCTGGCAAATAGAAGGATCTAAATCTGGCACACCACCAGCGATAACAATGATTTCACCATTTTTTTCGAGGAATGTATTCATATCAATTCCGCTGATGGCGAATGAATCCAAGGCGCCACGAACGTTTACAAAACAACCTGGACAAGTCTGTTGCATCACACAGGTTAAACCAGCGTACATGCCGATTGGGTCGCCACCTGGTCGTTTAAAATGTTTCATGACAGATTCAATGGAATTACCGACGACTTCAATCTTATCCAGATCCAATTCGCCCTGTCCCTCAGTTCCAGCACAGCGAACAGCGGGTATTTCCATCGGTTCAAAGCCCATAATAGAACAGGCGACAGAATCAACAGCAACGGTGTCGGTTCCGGCAACAATCAAGTTCATTTCGATTGGCGTACCAGCATGAGGACCTTGGCCTTCCATACCAATAACTGAATCGACAATGGTCAAATCAGCTTTTCTAATTCGATAGAGGTCAGCCATCTTTTGTCCCAAATCGATTCGGTGAGCGCCCTGTTGCTGATCGTTTGGATGGCAGTTAGGGATAATACCGTTCCAGTTTTTCAGTCCTAAGGTAACAGTACCGGCCAAATGAACTTTCATTTTAGGCAGATTAATGACGACATCAGCATCTAAAAATGGTTTAAAGACAGTCGCATGTTTAAAGAGTTTGGCACCTTCAATGTCAACTGGCACAACATCGTGTTCGTCAAAATAGATGACTTCATCGGCACCACCCAGGTAAGCGGCTTCTTCCATTTTTGATTCTTTAAAGGCTGGTTTAGCGCGACCAACGTGCATCCCCAGTGAAGGATTATCACCAACAAGGACTTTTGCGGCTTTTGAATTTTCTTTAACATAGGAAACGACAGCTTCAATGGTACGTGGATCGACAACTGCGTGACTTTCTGCAGGTGCCTGAAAAGCCAGATTCGGTTTAATTAAGACGGTCTGACCTTCTTTAATGATTGTGTCAAGAGATCCAATTGATAATTCGACGGCCTGAGCAACGGCAGCTTTGATTTTTTTTACATCTTCTTCAATACGGATATACTTTCCTCCCATAAATGAGGCATTGCCTTCCGGCTGTTCCACTTTTGCAATCGCAACTTTTGGTTTACTCATGATATTCTCCTTCTAAATATTTATTCTGTTCAACAAGTGAACATATAAATACTTGTTGCAAGAATTATGCCAAGTAATTTTACTGTTTAAAACGGATGAAAAGTGGTATTATCTTTAGGGAAACTGTGTCATGTGTCATATCGACACACAATAAGTGTGTCATGATGACACATTAAAAGAATGCTATTAATGTTTCTACCCAGATCGAGCTGATTTATTAATCATTCTGGCTGTCAAAAAAAATAAATGTCTGATATAATCTGGTCATACACTCGGAAAGGAGATTTATATGCAAAAGGTTTTGGTTTTAAACGGAAGTCATAAACAATATAGAAGCTACACAATGAAAGTTACGGAAGCTTTTCTTGCTGGATTGACACAAAATAATGACGGCATCGAAACAGAGATCATCAACCTGCGAGAGAAAAATATCCTGCCCTGCACTAGTTGTTTTAACTGTTGGACTAGTAGCCCGGGCGAATGCATTCAACAAGACGAAATGAAAGAATTGCTGGAAAAATACCAGGAGGCAGATCTGGTGATTTGGTCGACACCTTTGTATCATTATGGCATATCAAGCACAACAAAAAACTTTATTGAACGAACATTACCCTTATTGCTGCCTTTTATTGATCCGGAAGGAGGAGATATTTATGGCCATCCTTATCGAGATCAGGAAAAGATGAAAGCTAAGAGACATCTTTTGATCAGCACTTGTGGACTACCAACACAAAAAAACAATTATGAGAGTGTCTTTGCGCAATTTAATAATCTTTTTGGCAAAAACAAATGGGAAAAAATTATTTGTGTTGAGGGAGAGCTTTTAGGTGTTTCACAGTTGGATGTTCATACTAGTCCTTATCTTGATCTGGTCAAATTGGCCGGAGAAAAATATGGTGAATTAAATACAATCCCGCTAGATCTGAAAAAGGGTTTGGATAAGCCATTTGTTGAAATTCCTACTTACCTGAAAACTGCTAATCTAAAGTGGGGAATTGATGACACCCGATTTAAAGAATCCGATGGTGGATTGCTGGGCTGGGAAATGTTTAAGGGGATCGAAGGGGCCTTTAATGCCAGGGTGAGACCAGGTCTTGATGCGGTTCTGGAAATTGAACTTACGGATGTGAAAGAGTGTTATCAGCTGATTGTTAAAAACAATCATTGTAATCTGATTGCTAATGATTTGCAGAAAGCGACAACTACTGTTAAAACACAGCTGACGACATTTGAACGTATTATTGATGGCAACTTTGATTTGGGACAGGCCATTATTGATAAACGCTTTGTTGTGAATGGCGATTTTGCTATTATAAACGCAATGATGGATGGCTTATTTGGGAATCTGTCTTTTCATGGCGAACGCAGTAAGAAAATGATTCCAATTTCATTTAATAACACGCCATATTGGTTTATTTTAACCATGATACCCTGGTTCTTCTGCCAGCTGATTGTGGATACCAATCCATCGGTAGCCGTTGTTCTGGCTTTATTGATGAGCGGCTTTTTATGTGCTATCAAAAAAGGTCAGGAATTGGTGTTTTTTGACAAGGTCACCTTACTATATTTTTCGCTATTGGCAATCGTAACCATTCCAGATCAATTAATGATTGATGAGGCCGTCATTGGATCGGTGACTTATTTTGTTTTGATGGTGATTTTTCTGGCCTCTATATTCAAGACGATTCCTTTAACAGCAGATTATACGCATTTTTTAGTGGGTAAAAATGCCCTGAAAGATGTTCTGTTTATTCGCACAAATCGTCTGATCAGTTTTGTGTGGGCGATGGTTTGTCTGATTCAGGGGATCACGGCAGCGCTTTTATCAACCATGTTTTTGTCAGCTTTTGCAACCATGATTCCGCTTATTTTATGGATTCCAGTGGTTATCTTTTCTTTATGGTTTATAAAATGGTATCCAGCGAATCTGGCTAAAGCAAGTAGTCGCTAAGAAGAGCGGCAATATGATTCATTTTAAAGAAAGATCTGATAGAATATAAAAAAACAAGGAGGACGATTATGTTAACAAGTATTGGAGAAGATTTAAAAAAAGTATTTCTGGCCGGCGTTGGAGCGGTTGCCACAACCGCTGAAAAATCCCAGGAACTGATTAATGAACTGGTGGAAAAAGGGGAGTTAACGGTTGAACAGGGGAAAGTCTTAAACGAAGAGCTGAAACACAATATCAAGGAAACGCTCAAGAAAAATGTAACCGTAAAAGTTGAAAAAGATGGCCAACCGCTTTCAGCCTCAGATATTATGGATGATTTGGAAAATATGACAGCAGAGGATCTGGAAGCCATTAAAGAAAAAATTGAAGCCGTTAAAATGAAAGCGGAAGAAAAAGCCGACGAGTAAAAAAGGTGATTGATGAGCACTGCTAATTATTCTGAATTGTCAGTAGAAAAACCAAATACAAATTCCAAAAGATTGAGAAAAATTATTTCAATTCTTGTCAATCATGAAATTACGCAAGGTCTGACCCCGGAAAAATTACGAGCAATTATTGAAGATCTGGGGCCGACCTTTATTAAGGTTGGACAGATGATGTCCATGCGACGGGATATTTTATCTAATGAATATTGCGAAGAATTACAAAAGCTCAGATCACAGGTCAGGCCTATGGAATATGAACTGGTCATTGCAACAATCGAAGAAGAGTATGGTGCCTTAATCGAAACTGTCTTTAAAAAGATTAATCCTGAGCCATTAGGATCGGCATCCATTGCACAGGTTCATGAAGCAGAACTGATTGATGGATCGAATGTCGTCGTTAAGGTTCAGCGTCCAGGGATTTATACCATGATGGAACAGGATGTTGCTTTACTGCATCGGGCAACAAAAATTTTAAATTTTGCCAGTATCAGTAATGTGGTTGATTTTAAAATGATCGTTGATGAAATGTGGAATACTGTTCAGCAGGAAATGGATTTTCTGATCGAAGCTCAAAATGCGCATGAATTCAAAGAACTTCAGGAAGAAATAAAATATATTGACAGCCCAATTATTTATGACCAGTTTACTACCTCGAAAGTGCTGGTGATGGAAGCCATTGATGGAATTGAAATTGATGATCATAAAGCGCTGTTGGCAGCGGGATACGATCTGGAAGAAATTGGCTTGAAGCTAGCCGATAATTATATTAAACAAGTCATCGATGATGGCTTCTTTCACGCTGACCCACATCCGGGAAATATTTTTATTCGCGATGGTCAAATTGTCTGGATCGATCTGGGTATGATGGGGCGACTTACAAAGCGGGAAATGAATCTCTTTAAGCGCAGCGTCAAGTCTGTTGCATCCAATGATGTAGAGGCATTAGAAAATGTGATCTTATCTTTGGGCATTCATAAGGGTCGACAAATAAATCACTCAAGACTGTATGAGGGAATTGACCGGATGCTGGAAGACTATGCTACTGAGGATATCAGTAATATTAATATGGGAAAATTTCTGGAGGAAATTTTAAAGATTGCCGGAGAAAACCATATCGGTATGCCCAGAGGAATCAGTATGTTAAGCCGTGGGATCATGACCCTGGAAGGTGTGATTGCCGATCTTTCTCCGCAGAAAAATGTTGTCAGCATTATGAGCGGACATATGGCTGGACGTGCAATAACTGAATTTGATTTCCAGCAGTTCTTAATGACAAATGGCAAAAAAATATTGACGTCTGGTGGTAAAGCTATTAATGTTCCGGGGCAAATTTCCGATTTTTTAAATCTGATCAATAAAGGTCAAACAAAAATTAATCTGGAGTTGATGGGTTCCGAGGAGCCACTTCGTGAAATTGACCGGATGGTTAATAAGATTGTAATTTGTATCATCTCAGCCGCCCTTTTAATTGGTTCGAGTTTTATCGCAACGACTGATATGACACCAAAATTTCTTGGCATTCCTGTTTTGGGAACGATTGGCTACATCAGTGCAATTCTCTTAAGCAGTGGCTTAATGATTTCTATTTTAAGAAAATGGCGACATCGTTAAAGGCATAAAAAAACCTTTCCGAAATGACACGGAAAGGTTTTTTTATGCCCTTTTTTGTTTGATCTGGACAAATTTAATCAACGACAACTGAAAAAGTACTTGACAAATACGGCGAAAAGTATTATTGTATTAAACAAGTAATACAATAATACAAAAAAACAAGGAGGCCGCAATGAAATGGAACATTGATTCTGATCGACCAATATATAAGCAATTGATTGAACAGATTGAATATCGTATTGTATCTGGACTATATAAGCCCGGTGACAAGTTGTCATCAGTTCGGGAGCTGGCAATGGATGCTGGCGTTAATCCTAATACCATGCAAAAGGCATTGGCAGAATTAGAACGTAGCGGGTTGGTTTTTACGGTGCGAACCAGTGGCAGATATATTACAAAGGAGATAAAAGTGATTGAAGAAGTGAAAAAAACAATAGCATTCGATGAGATTGAACGATTCTTTGAAAAAATGCAATCTCTAGGGTATACGAAAAGGGAAATTATTTCTCTGATTGAAACTGATAAAGAAAGAGGTCAAGAAAATGACAAACATCCTAACAGCAACTGACCTGTCCAAAAGTTTTGGCAAAAAAGAGGCCTTAAAAAATATCAGTCTGGAAATCCCCCGGGGCAAAATTATTGGCTTGCTGGGTCCCAATGGCAGTGGTAAAACGACATTTATAAAACTGGTAACGGGTCTTCTTGTTCCCAGCGCAGGGGAAATAAAAGTAAATGATTTAGACCCGGGCGTTGAAACTAAAAAGATTGTTTCATATCTGCCAGAACGAACCTATTTAAACAGCTGGATGAAAATTGATGATATCTTGAGTTTTTTTGAAGATTTTTATCCTGATTTTAATCGAATCAAAGCGCAGAATATGATGCAGGATCTTGAGTTAAACAGTAATGACCGCTTAAAAACCCTTTCAAAAGGCAACAAAGAAAAAGTGCAATTGATTCTGGTTATGAGCAGGGATGCTGACTTATATTTACTGGATGAACCCATCGGTGGCGTGGATCCGGCAGCCCGGGACTATATTCTTAATACGATCATTACAAATTATCAGGAAAATGCCTCGGTCATTATTTCTACTCATCTAATAGCGGATATCGAACAGGTTCTTGACGAGGTTGTTTTTATTTCAAAAGGGCAAGTAGCCTTAACTGCTTCTGTCGACGAAATCCGTGAAGAACATCACCAGTCAGTGGATGGATTATTCAGAGAGGTGTTTAAATGCTAGGAAAATTATTAAAACATGAGCTTAAAGCAAGTGGTCGGATATTTTTACCGATTTATGCAGTTTTATTGTTACTGACGATTGTCAATAAACTGGTTCTATCATTAGGCTGTCCAGACTTTTTTAATGAAGAAACGGTCAGTCATCCGGTTATGGAAATGATCTTTGCGATTACCCTGCTCTTATATGTTGCGATTGTTGTTGCCCTTAGTGTGATGACTCTGGTTGTCATTGTGCAGCGATTTTATAAAAATCTCTTCACAGATGAGGGCTATCTCATGTTTACCCTGCCGGTTAAAACCAGGGATCATATAATTTCAAAGCTCTTAATAGCAATGTTATGGACCTGTGTTTCGGGAGTGGTCATTACGATCACGATCCTCATATTATCCTGGGGCACT
Organism: Eubacteriaceae bacterium; assembly: GCA_030156895.1. Lineage (GTDB taxonomy): Bacteria > Bacillota > Clostridia > Eubacteriales > Eubacteriaceae > Acetobacterium. The sequence continues at coordinate 19,423 of JASGLP010000006.1, forward strand.
TTCACCTGGATGGATGTTACCCAGGCCTATTCGATGCTGTCACAACAGGTTGAGACACAATTGCATTTGAGCATGGGACTTTTAATTTTTGAGGCTGCCTTGATGATGATAACAGAAATAGTGGCATCGATTCTAATGATATATATTGCCATAGCGCTTGGCCAGCTGTTTAATCAGCATCGCATTATTGCTGCTTTTGGGGCTTATGTAGTTATTTCAGTCGCCCTGCAGTTTATCTTTTCTATAGCCATGCTGCTGATACCGGTCTTTAATCTTGATTATACATTTTTAAGTTTGGCAGATCCAACTGAAGTGGTTCAATGGTTTTTAAATGGAACAACCGCAATTAATCTACTTCTCTGCGCGGCCTTTTATTTTGGTACACAATACATCATGAAAAATAAATTAAATCTCGAATAGTCTTTAAGCCTGTGATAGTATAATCATAATAAATGAGGCGACAAAGGCAGGAGGTTTTTTATGGGAATTGGAATAGACCTGGGTGGTACTGCGATAAAGGGCGGGATTGTCAGTGATGATGGTAAAATTATTCAAACACTTGAATATGCAACGATCCCTGAATCAGGTTATGAAAATATTTTGTTAACGATCAGTCGGATGATTAACGAGCTTAGGGAAAGGTCAGAATCGGTAAGTGAAGTGGGGATCGGCATACCAGGGGTTATTGATGCCCACTCGCAAATGATTTTATCCTGTCCCAATTTGGGCTGGAAAAATAAAAATTTTAAATCAGATCTTGAAAATAAACTTTCTGTCAAAGTAAATCTGATTAATGATGCGACAGCTGCAGCAATGGGAGAATACGCATATGGCAGTGGACTTGGTGCTAGTTCGATGATCATGCTGACTCTGGGCACGGGAATTGGCGGCGGGATCATTCTGAACGATCAAATAATTAGCGGGACGCATGGTGTGGCCAGCGAAATCGGACATATGATAGTTGGTGAGAACTTTTATGATTGCGCCTGTGGGAAAAATGGCTGTCTCGAGACTTTCTCATCTGTCACCGCCCTAAAAAAATATATCGATCTACAATTACAAAACGGCATACCTTCCAATCTGGCTCAATATGACATGATCAACGGCGCGATCATTTTTGATGAAGCGCGAAACAATGACCAGTTAGCGCTTGAAGCTCTTGATCGGATGTGCCGCTATCTTGGTCTTGCTATTTCAAATCTCAACGATATCCTCGATCCTGACATTTTTGTGATCGGTGGAGGACTTTCGGCAGCAGGCGAATTCTTATTAAATAAACTGATCGGGTCTCTTCAAAGATTTTTAACTTATAAAGATTTGGCTCAACCTCAACTTGTCTTGGCCAGCTTGGGCAACGACGCCGGATTGATTGGGGCAGCTTGTTTAAAAAATTATCATTGATTTTTTAATCAGAGTGGTTATAATTAATAGTGAATCTGTTTTGAGGAGGTAACAAATGGAAAAATATGAATGTGATGTTTGCGGATATGTTTATGACCCTGAACTGGGCGATCCTGATAATGGAATTGCACCAGGAACCGCCTTTGCTGATATTCCTGATGGATGGGAATGTCCCACTTGTGGCGTAGACAAAGATTCGTTTAGTCTATTATCTTAATTTTAAAAAAGTAAAAGGCATCTGTCTTCAACCAGGTCTCCTGTCGTTGAAGCAGATGTTTTTTTTACTTTCTCGCATAAAGTTTAATGATCTTTTAACAGTTTTCATTGAAAAATATGTTAAAATAAAAGATATGTTCAAAGAGTTGAGGTGTAATGATGATAAAACGATTTTCGGTTATTTATATAGGTTCAAGCAAATGTGAGCTGATAATTGGGCAACGGGGAAAAGGCACCATAAATATCTTGGATCGGGTAAGCTATCCAATTCGATTTGGATCGCAGAGTTTCACGAAAGGGTTTATTGATTTTAAGCTGGTATACGCACTTTGTCAAACGATTAATGATTACATCAGCATGTCAAAAACTTTCGATGTGGAAAGTATTCGAATAGTCGGTACGACCGCCCTTCGAGAAGCTAAGAATCAACTTTATATTCTTGAACAGATTCGTATTAATACGGGTGGTTATCGCGTTGAAATATTGGATCAAGAAGAAGAAATTCATTTGATTTATCGCCATATGGTTTCAAAATGCGAAAATGAATATGATATTATCGGGTCTGAGAACAAAGATCAGATGATGGCTGCAATTTCTAGCGGCAATCTTTCAGTTGCATTGTTAAAAAATGGAATTATTGATTATCATCAGACGGCTGAACTTGGTTATTTAAAAATGCGACATTTTTTACGGTCTATCGAAGAAAATACAGAACGATTTGAAACGCTACTAAATGAATTTATCGGTATCAATACACGCGAAATCTCTGAAAATATCCGTAAAAGAAAAATTCATCGTTTGTTTGTATCTTCACACGAAGTTGAGATGATTGCCCGACTTTATGGTTGCCATGAAATAAAAGATTTTTATGATCTGGATGTAGAAGGTTTTGCAGCGCTTTGCAACCAGACTATCAACCTGACAATGAACCAGTTGATGCGTAAATTTCCTTCCTTAAGACAAAACGAAGCAGAAACCCTTAATCATACGCTAATATTGTATCTTAAATTGATTAAAGAAACTGGCGTAAAAAAATTAACTTTGATTCCCATGAGCATCGGGGATGCTATTATGGATGATCATTTTCAGGTAATGCGGACGCAACGACTAAAGGAATGGATTGAAAAAGGAGCCTATCAATCGGCCATTAAAATTGGTGAAAAATACCAGGTTTCTTTAAAGCATGCCAAGCAAATTGAAATGCTTAGCCAAAGAATTTTTGATGCCCTAAAAAAACATCATGAAATGGGTAAACGTGAAAGACTGCTCTTGTCGATGCTTTCCTATTTGCAAGGGGTTGGGATGATGATTAATTCCAAAGATTATTGGATTCAAAGCCGCCATATTATCGAAAACACCGATTTGATTGGGATTAGCGGACATGAAAAGGATGTGATGGGTTTAGTCAGTGAGCTGGTTAAATCACAGGTCATTGAACCTGAGATTCATATAAAAAACAGTGAAGCTGACAAATATCTTCAGGTTGCCAAACTGACAGCAATTTTGAAATTAGCCCTGGCATTAGATCAAAGTGATCAGCAGAAAGTAAAAAAAATAAGCTGCCGAGTCAAAGAAGAAGAATTACTCATTGAAGTATCAACGGGTATCAATTTTCAACTGGAAGAGTATTTCTTTAAGTACAGTGCCTATACGATGGAAAAAATTTATGGAATCAAACCAATATTAAAAATAAAGAGAGTGGAATTATGAGTGAAAAACATATCATCAACAGAGAAGTCAGTTGGCTGGATTTTAATTATCGGGTATTAGAAGAAGCCTATGATAAATGTAATCTGGTGATGGATCGGTTAAAATTTTTAGCCATTACAGCATCCAATCTTGATGAATTTTTTATGGTACGAGTTGCCGGTATTATGGACCAGATCAATGTTGGATATGAAAAAAGAAGTGCCGATGGCTTAACCCCAAAAGAACAACTGGAAATTTTAACCAGCCTGACCCACGAATTTATGTCCCGGCAGTATACTTGTTTGTCAAAATCTATTATTCCTGAGCTGAATCAAAATGGCATCTATTTTAAAAACTTTCAGGATCTTGATGATGCGGAAAAATCATTTGTAAAACATTATTTTGAACAGGAATGTTATCCTGTTTTAACGCCTCAGGCCATTGATAATAGCCGGCCATTTCCCCTGGTGAAAAATAACCAGGTATATATTTTGATCATGCTTCATGATAAGGAAGCAAAAAACCGGGAACAAAAAGAATTTATGGCTATCCTTGAAATCCCAAAAGTTTTAGGTCGCATTATTCATCTGCCCAAGATGGATACTTCGCAAGAAGAACATTATATTTTTATTGAAAATTTAATTATTCCATTCGTGAATGAACTATTTACAGGCTATGAAATTAAACATGCCAGTGAGTTTAGAATCACCAGAAATGGTGATTTAGCCATTGATGAAGATGAAGCTGAGGACTTATTAATCGAAATAGAAAAATCGATTCAACAACGAAAATGGGGCGCCTGTATTAAACTTGAAATAACACGGGACACTAGTAAAAAAATGAAAAAATGGCTGATGAAAGAGCTCGACATCAAGAACGACGAAGTATATGAACTTAACGGTATCCTGGATTTAACGACTTTTATGAAGTTTCAGGGACGACCTGAATTTAGTGATCTGCGAGAATCAAAATATCGACCTGTCCTATCCGCAGAGTTTTATGGCAGAGATGATATTTTTAAAGTTATTCGAGAAAAAGATCGACTGCTGCATCATCCTTATCAGTCATTTGAAACAGTGATCGATTTTGTCAGACAGGCTGCTGACGATCCGGATGTCCTGGCGATCAAACAAACCTTGTATCGCGTCAGTGGCGATTCACCAATTATTGAAGCCTTAATTCGAGCCGCCCAAAATGGCAAACAAGTTACCGTTTTAGTCGAGCTAAAGGCGCGTTTTGATGAAGAAAACAATATTATCTGGGCAAAAAAACTTGAAAAAGCCGGATGTCATGTGATCTATGGTTTAGTTGGACTAAAAATCCACTGTAAAATGATTCTAGTGGTTCGAAAAGAATCAGATGGGATTCGTCGCTATGTTCATCTGGGAACCGGCAACTATAATGATGTCACAGCGGCATTATATACCGATATGGGGCTTTTGACTGTTAACGAAGGGATCGCTTCGGATGTGACAACCTTGTTTAATTTGTTATCAGGCTATAGTCATTATACCTTATGGAAAAAAATCGATGTTGCCCCAAAAACCATGCGGGAAGCCTTTACTAAAAAAATTGATAGAGAGATAGAAAATATTAAGATGGGCGATAAGGGCAAGATTATTGCAAAAATGAACTCTCTGATTGATAGTGATATCATTAGTAAACTCTACGAAGCTTCTCAGGCTGGCGTTGAGATTATATTAATTGTCAGAGGCATGTGCTCCTTAATTCCAGGAATACCAGATCTCAGCGATAATATTACGGTGCACAGCATTGTTGGAACTTTTCTCGAACACAGTCGAATCTATTATTTTTATAATCAGGGAGCTGAGGACTATTATCTGTCCAGTGCCGATTGGATGGAACGTAATCTGAATCGTCGAATCGAAACCTTGTTTCCGGTGGAAGATTCTGACTTGAAAAAGAAATTAGAGAAAATTCTGGACATCACGATTCGGGATACCATCAAAACCCGCGTGATGCTTAATGATGGACATTATATCAGAGTTGATAAACGCGGAAAAGAGTTATTATCCTGTCAGCAGTATTTTTGTGATGAAGCTGAAAGGGCATTTGAAGCAATCAAAAATCAGCAATTGAGTTAACTTGGAGGTAATTAGAATGGATAGACGAAATATTGGTGTCATTGATATTGGATCAAATAGTGTGCATCTTGTAATCGGGGAATATTACAATAATGAATATTTTCAAATTATTGACGATGTAAAAGTGAATGTAAGGCTAAGCGAAGGGCTTTCTGAGACAGGCTACTTACAGGAAGATCGCATGCAATATGGTCTGGATACCCTGAAGATGTATAAAAGCATGTGCGAGGCTTATGGGATTGAGCAAGTTATCGCAGTTGCGACTGCTGCCGTTCGTAAAGCCCAGAATGGCCAAGAATTTGTCAGGACAATAAAGGAAAAGACAGGAATAAACGTCGAGATTATTTCAGGTGAAAGGGAGGCTTCCCTTGATTATCTTGGTAACATCAATACCCTTGATATAAAGGATGCCCTGCTGATGGACATTGGTGGTGGTAGTATGGAATTTGTTTTAATCAGAGACCGAAAAAAAGTGAAGATCGTCAGCTTGCCGGTTGGTTCCTTCGATTTATCCGAGAAATTCGATTTGTCTGATGAAGTTTCAAGTAAAAAGCTTAAAGATGTTGATGCTTATTTAAAAGAGATTTTTGCCTCAGTTTCAATTTTTGAAGAAGCGAAAGGCTTACCTGTCATCGGTGTAGGGGGAACCATTAGAAATGTGGGTCGAATTCATCGCAATCTGATTGATTATCCCCTTGAAATTGCTCATAATTATCGTATGAACCACAAAGATGTCAATCGTGTTTGCGAACTGGCCTCCAGTATGAATTATGAACAGCGAATGGAATTAAAAGGCTTGTCAAAGGGGCGCAGTGATATATTTGTTGGTTCCAGCTATGCCCTTGAATTTGTGATGGACTATATTGCTGCTCCGGAACTGATTATCAGTAATGCCGGTATTCGCGATGGCATCATCTTTGAGTACTTTGGATATAACGAAGACAATCTGGTTTATGATATTTTTGAGATGTCTCTGGTTGATATATTGCTCAACTATAATGTAAATATCCCGCATGCCTATCATGTATTAAAGCTTACACAAACGCTATTTGAGCAATTAAAACCGCTGCATCATATTACAGAAGATGTTAGTAAAATATTAAAGGCAAGTGCCATGCTGCATGACTCGGGAATAAAAATTCAATTTTCAAACCACCATGAACACAGCTTTTATATTATTCTAAACGCCGGCCTTAGAGGAATTGAACAGAAAGATTTATTGTTAAGCGCATTTATCGCTCTTAACCACCGTACCAACAAAAAAATTAGAATCTCTGAAGAATATGTTGGTTTATTGCAGGGGGATGAAAAGAAGTTTATTGATAAAATGAGCCTTTTTTTACAGATCGCAGAATATCTGGATCGTAGTATGGATGGTGTTGTTAAGGACTTGCATTGTGTGATAGGGGAGAAGACAGTTGAGTTAAATGTTTTAACCACCGCTCATTCGGTTTTTGATGATATGATTGTGTCGGAGTGTGGTAAAAAATTCAATCGCGTTTTTGAAAAAGACTTACTGGTAAAGAATAAAGTAATTTTGTCAGAACGTTAATTAAAAAAAGAGCGGATACAAAAAGATGAAAGAAATTTCAAGCTTTTGTATCCGCTTTTTAAGTGTAATAAATAGTGTGAAAGTTGAGGCGAAGATCTAGTTTTTCTTGCTTTTTCCCAAGTAAGCCTCTTTAATCGTTTCATCAGCCAAAAGTTCAGCACCGGTTCCTTGGCGGGTGATTTTTCCAGTCTCCAAAACATAGGCAATATCGGCGATTTTCAGAGCCATATTGGCGTTTTGCTCAATGAGAAGAATAGTCATACCTTCATCATTCAGAGTTTTTATGATATCAAAAATACCTTGCACAATCAGAGGCGCAAGTCCCAGTGAAGGTTCATCCATCATTAAAAGTTTTGGTTTGCTCATCATTGCCCGACCAACAGCCAGCATTTGTTGTTCACCGCCAGAAAGTGTCCCGGCTGCTTGCCATGAACGTTCTTCCAGTCTGGGGAAAAGGGAATAGATATGTTTAATATCATCTTCCAGATTGTCTTTTCGCATATAGGCACCAATTTTTAAATTTTCTAAAACCGTTAAGTCAGGAAAAACATGACGTCCTTCTGGAACCAGGGTAATGCCTTTGTCGACAATTTGAGTAGTGTCAAGCCCCAGCAGTTCGTCTCCATTGTAGGTAATACTGCCGGATTTAGCTTTAACAAGATTGACAATACTGCGTAAGGTGGTGCTTTTTCCAGCCCCATTAGCGCCGATCAAAGTGACGATCTTACCGTCAGGGACTTCCAGATCGATGCCCTTGACGGCTTCGATGCCGCCATAAGCGACTTGAAGATTATTAATTTTAAGCATCAGCATCCACCCCCAAATAAGCTTTAATAACTTTTTGATTATTTTGTATTTCATCTGGTGTGCCTTTAGCAATGGTGCACCCGAAATCGAGAACGTAAATATGGTCAGAAATCTGCATAACCAGATCCATATGATGTTCAATCATAAAAATCGTTAAGTCAAAATCGGATCGAATTTGGTAGATAAAGTCTGTCAGTTCATCAGTCTCCTGCGGATTCATACCAGCTGCTGGCTCATCGAGCAGTAATAGCTCTGGGGAAGTTGCTAAGGCTCTGGCTATCTCTAAGTGTCTTTGCTGACCATAGGGAAGGGAAGATGATTTTTCGTCTTTGAGATCAATCAGTCCCAGCTTATCAAGCAAGAATTCACACTTTTCCTTTGCCTCAGCCTCACCGCGTCGGGCTTTGGGCGTCCTAAAAATAGCTGACAGGAAATTATAATTGACATTCTGGTGAGTGGCGATGAGGACATTTTCCATAACCGATAATTCTTTAAACAAGCGAATATTTTGAAATGTTCTGGCTATTCCTAGTCCCGTAATGAGATCTGGACGTTTGCCGGTTATATCGATTGAATCATTTTCATTTGCAGGTGACAGGAGAACCGAACCTGAGGTAGGCGTATAAACGCCAGTGATGACATTAAAGGCCGTCGTTTTACCGGCGCCGTTAGGTCCAATCAAGGCTGCCAACTCGCCTTTTTTGATGTCAATATTTAAATCGTTGACGGCAACAACGCCACCAAATTGCATGATTACTTTTTCGGTTTTAAGAAGACTCATTTTTTTTCACCTCCGTCGATAGAAGTTTTTCTTCCTAGGCGGGATTGAATAGATCGTATTTTTTTCCTGATAAAATCCCAGGTTAACTCATTGGTTCCCATTAAGCCTTTACGATAGAAAAGAACAATAATCATTAACAACAGAGAAAAGATAACCATTCTAAAACCAGGTCTGAAGATTGGCAAATCAAGCCCAAAGGCCATGGGTTCATCTAAAAATCTTAACCATTCCAGGCCGATTGTGACAATAAAGCTGGAAATAATTGTTCCGGAAATGCTACCCATGCCACCAAGAACAATAATCAGCAGAAAATTATAGGTTAATGTAAAATAGAATTGTTTTGGATCTACTGTTCCAAGCAAGGCTGCAAATAAACCGCCTGCAATACCGGTAAAGAAAGCACCTATCATAAAGGAAGTCATCTTGGTTTTGAAAAGTCCGATTCCCATCGCTTCAGCTGCTATTTCATCTTCACGGATTGATTTGAAAGCACGTCCATAACTTGAATTTACAAGTAGGATAGTGGCGATAATGACAAGCAGGGCGATGCCATATGTCCACCATAAATTGCTGATGGTCGGAATGCCTTTAATACCAAGTGCACCATTGGTAATTGTTTGGGTATTGGTAAAAATGATGCGGATGATTTCTGAGAAGCCTAGTGTCGCAATGGCCAGATAATCGCCCCGCAGTCTTAAACAGGGGTAGCCAATAAGAAATGCGACAAGCGCTGAAAAAATACCACCTAAAATTAGCGCACCAATAAATGGCAATTCAATATTGGCTAGGAAAGGCGCCATCGGTTCCAGATAAAAAACAGAAGCACGCATTTCAACCGGCACGGTAAAGATCGCCACGGTGTAAGCGCCAATTGCCATAAAACCCGCCTGGCCTAAAGAAAACTGTCCGGTGAATCCATTGACCAGATTCATACCTAAACTGACAATGGTATAGATCGCACAAAGGTTTAAAATTCGTCGCAGGTATGAGTCTGCAAACTCGTTTGCCAGTGCAATACCAATAAGCAGCAGGCCTAAAAAGACAATTGTTTTCCAGTGTGTTTTTATGAAGGAGGAAAAAGTCATTTTTTGTGTGTTCATAAGTCCTCCTATACTTTTTCAACCTGTTTTTGACCCAATAAACCATTAGGCAAAAACAAGAGAATTACAATCAGAATAACAAACGCGATGGCATCTCGATAACCCGTAAGAGCTGGGAAGAAAGCAACCATCAGAACTTCTGAGAAACCAAGAATTAAACCACCTAGCAAAGCGCCTTTAACATTGCCGATGCCGCCAATAACGGCCGCAATAAAGCACTTGAGTCCAGGAACAACACCCATCAGCGGCAGAACTGAAGGGTATTTCATGCACCAGAGAATGGCACCAACTGCCGCCAGTCCAGATCCGATTCCAAAAGTGGAAGAAATCACATTATTAATTTTTATTCCCATCAGCTTTGCAGTATCGTAGTCTTTGGCAACAGCTCGCATAGCCATTCCAACTTTCGTTTTATTGATTACAAACATCAAAACCATCATTAATACAAACGCAATGATCGGAATAAGAATTGATACTGGCTGAATACTCAAAGCTCCAATGTAAAATGGTGTAGTCATTAGGGGAAACTCAGGAAAAGCCTGGGGTTTACCTGAGAAAAGATAGGTTGCCAGATTTTCCAGGAAAAAAGAAACACCAATTGCAGAGATCAGCAGTGACGTTTTTGGGGCTTCCCGTAGTGGTCGGTAAGCAACCCGTTCGATTAAATACCTAAAAGCATGGTTAATGCAATGGTGACAATAAATGTAACATACCAGGGCAACAAAAAAACCGCAATGCCAAAGTAGGCAAAATAAGCGGCCATCATGAAGATGTCTCCATGGGCAAAATTAATTAGTCTCAAAATCCCGTAAACCATTGTGTATCCAATAGCGATCAGGGCATATAGACTTCCCAGGGAAAGCCCATTAATGAGTTGTTGTAAAAAAGTATCAAGTGTCATTCCGACAACCATAATATAACCTCATTATCCTTTGAATTGAAATTGAGGGTATTTGCAATCAAATACCCTCATCGATAAAATTAAGCTTAACAATAGAATATTTTATTATTCAACCGAAACTGAATCAAGATATGTGAATTTTCCATCTTTAACGACTTTAATGATGGCTTCGGTTTTTGTTGCATCACCGTTTTCATCAATTGTAATGGCGCCGGTAGCACCCTGGAAATCAACAGTTTCTGCCAATGCATCGCGAATCGCTTGTGGATCAGCAGATCCAGCACGTTCAATTGCATCTAAGAGCAGGTTATAAGCATCATAGCCCAGTGCTGATACGGCTGCTACATTTTCTCGTTCGGGATAAGCGTTTTTGTATTCAGAAACAAAAGTAACCCCTTCTTCAGTTAATGGATTGGTATCGTCAAAGAAAGTAGACATAACCGCACCTTCAACATCAGCACCACCAACGGTGATGAATTCGTTTGTTTCCCAGGTATCACCACCAATAATTGGGGCAGTAATTCCCAGTGCGCGAGCCTGTTTAATGATCAAGGCTGATTCAGTGTAATTACCAGGTGCAAAAATAACGTCTGGATTAGCGGCTTTAATGTTCGTTAAAATACCATTGAAATCCTGGTCACCTGTATTATAGTTACCGGTTTCAACAATAGCATTTTCATCACCAGTTAATTCAATGAAGGAATCGCTAAAGAATTTAGCCAGTCCAACTGAGTAGTCGTTTGAAACTTCCTGAATGATTGCTACTTTTTTGGCTTCCAGATTTTTGTAAGCATAGTTTGCCATGACAACGCCCTGGAAAGGATCAAGGAAGCAAACTCGGAAATAGTAATCGTTTCCTAAAGTTACCTGTGGATTTGTACAAGACACACCGACAGCGGGAACTTCGTTACTTTTTACAACATCACCAGCGGCAATTGAGAGCGACGAACCCCAAGAACCTAAAAGGGCAACAACACCGTCTTTTTCAATTAGTCTGGCAGCAGCTGTCGTTGCTTCTGCTTTATCAGATTTGTTATCAGCAACAACCAGTTCAACTTTTTTACCAAGTACTTCAGGACGAAGCTGGTTAGCCAGTTCAATCCCTTCAACTTCGAGCTCACCACCTGCTGCATTGGCACCGGTTAGTGGTTCAAAGACTCCGATTTTGATCACATCACTGTCTTCACTTGAAGAAGTGGAAGATCCACCGCAACCTGATAGCATGGTTACTGTCAGAGTCAGACAGAGTAATAAAGCAAATACTTTTTTCATAAATCCTCCTTTTTCTCTCATTCCCTAATTTTATCTGGAGTCATTATATCAAATTTGATGAACATTGCGCAAGGTTTTGTTATTGACAATCCGATAATTTATGGATTAGCTGTCATGGCATGAAAAAAGAAGCCGCTGTAAATTCATGTGGCTTCTTTTGGGGTGGAAAAGTTTCATTTAAAGAGAATTATTTAAGCGTTGATATAAGTGGTTTATTGTTAAAAACCAGTTTTTATCGATCATTGAAAGAGCGTCTTCAGTCATTCGAAAGATCCAGTTTGTTTTAATTGTCCCTGGTTTATTAATAATCGTATCACTGCCAAAACCACATAGATCCTGGATCGGTAAGATGGTTAAATTGGCATGACTTTTCCAAAGGGTTTCAATCATTGCCCGACACGATGCACTTTTGAAACCGCCAATTGTCCAGTCATTTTCAGAAAGCATTTTATATTGGCTGTATGATAGGGCGTACTGACGCTGATCTTGGGAGTAATCAAATAATGTTCCGAGTAAGGTGTTATTGTCATGGGTTCCGGTATAAGCGATCATGTTTTTTTCATAATTGTGGGGCAAATGTATATTGTTGTCGAAATCGAGAAAGGCAAAACTCATAATCCGCATACCGGGAAACTGGGTTTTTGTAAGCAGTTTGCGAAGTGCTTCATCCTGAACGCCAAGATCTTCGGCGATAATTCTTTTTGCATCACTTGTTTTTTGAAAAGTTTCAAAAAAATGAAAGCCGGGTCCGGCGATCCACTCGCCATCTTTTGCAGATTCTGAATCTGCCGGGATCGACCAATAGGCTGAGAAAGCGCGGAAATGATCGATTCTAACCAAATCAAACATTTTCAGTTCTTTATTAAGTCGCTTAAACCACCAGGAATAGTGATCGGCTTTAAGTTTATCCCAGTTATAAAGGGGGTTTCCCCATAATTGACCACTTTCAGAAAAATAATCAGGTGGGACGCCGGCAACTTTAACAGGCTGAAATTTCTGGTCGAGTTGAAAATATTGGCGATTTGACCATACATCAGCACTTTCGTATGCAATGTAAATGGGTATATCACCAATGATTCCGATGCCTTTACAGTTAGCATAATTTTTAAGCGCTGTCCACTGTTTGTAAAATGCAAATTGCAAAAAAGAAAGAAAATCTATTTCCTCAGAGTATTTAACTTCAAGCTGTTTGATTGTATGAATATCATGAGCTGAAATAAGTGAATCGGGCCACTTTGACCAGTTACTGCAATGATATTCTTTCGTAAGAATGGAATATAGACAGTAGTCGACAAGCCAGGCAGCCTGATTTTCCTTAAATGCTATCATTTCATTGCGGATTTTCGGAGTCATATTTTGAAAAGCTTTTTTAAATAAAGCTTGCCGATGCTTTTCTACAGCTGGATAATCGACTTGATAGGCTTGTTTAAACTGGTCACTTATTAAAAGATCGTCAGGATCAAGAAGCCCCCAATTCGAAAGCGTGTCCAGGTCGATATAATTGGGATTACCGGCAAATGCCGATGGGCTTTTATAGGGTGAATAGTAGTCATCAACGGGACATAAGGGAAGAATTTGCCAGTATGAAAAGCCCATTTCTTTTAGTAAATCTACAAACTGTCTGGCTTCTTTACCAAAGGCTCCAATCCCATATTTTCCGGGCAAGGAAAAGATGGGAAGAAGAACACCACTACAACGCTTAGAAATCGGCATGCGTCACCTCTTAATTCTTTTTAATCTCCTGAGCAATTGTTTTTAATTGATTGGACGTAAAAGGGTAATTCGTTTCACAAAAATCACAATGCATTTCGATGCTTTCATTTTCTGCTATCATGGCCTCGATTTCTTTAAGACCCAAAGAAATCAGTGCTTTAGTAACTTTTTCAAGTGAACAATTGCAATGATATTTAAGTTCTTTGGTCTCATTTACTTTAAATCCAAGATTTTTGAATAGATCAGAAAAAATTACTTCGGGACTTTGACCTGCTTCCAGTAATTTAGTCATTGATGGCATTTGCGATAAAGCTTGTTCCAGCTCAGAAATAATTTTTTCCTCTGTATCTGGCATCAACTGGATAATAAAGCCACCAGCCTGCTTCACCCTCTGTTCTGATTCTAATAGAACTCCTAATGATACAGACGTTGGAATCTGTTCAGATTTGGCATAGTAATAAGTTAGATCCTCAGCGATTTCTCCAGTTACCAGTGGTGAATAGCCAACATAAGGCTCTTTCAAACCAATATCTTTAATAACGGTTAATGATCCGTTGCCAATTGCCGAAGCGATATTGATGGCTTCAAAGGGATCGGGCTTTAACTGCTTTACATAAGGATATCCCTTTACAGCTCCATTTGCATCAGCTGTAACAAGAATTCCCTGTAGATCACCTTCGCCCAGAATTTTTAAAGTCAGCAGTTCATCATTGCCTTTCATCATGGCGCCCATTAAAGCGCCAGCTGTCAGCAATCTTCCCATGGCGACAGAAACAGTGGGGGAGGTGTGGTGAAGATCGATTGATTTTTGAACCAAATTTGTGGTAACCGCACCAAATACGCGAATCTGATTTTCACCGGCGGTTCCTTTAATTAAATAATCTTTTGTCATTAAATTCCTTTCAATGAATGTTACTTATGATATGTTTCATGATGAATAATTTTAAAAGCACGATAGATCTGCTCCAGCAGCATAACCCGAAAGAGTTGATGGGGAAAAGTCATCTTTGAAAAAGATAATTTTAAATCAGCTCTGCTTTTGACCGCTTCTGAAATCCCAAGAGATCCACCGATGATAAATACCAGGTGGCTTTTTCCCTGAATGGCCAAGTTTTCAATGTGACTTGAAAACTTGGCAGAATCCACTTGTTGTCCCTTTAGATCAAGACAGATCACATAAGCATTACTTTTGACTTTTGAAAGGATTCGTTGACCTTCTTTATTCAAGAGTTGTGAAAGGTCAGTTTCACTAGCTTTATCGGGAATCATTTCATCTTTCAATTCAATAATTTCGAGTCGGCAATAGGCAGAAAGCCGCTTTGAGTATTCATCAATAGCAAGACGTAAAAACTTTTCTTTAAGCTTGCCAATACAAATAATTTGAATAAACATTAAAATCCGCCGTATACAACGAGCATGCTTAAAGAGATAATTGCAACCAGTACAAGGGCACCGATGCGATGGGCTTTATTTTTTTTATGCATTTTTTTCCTCCAGAGTATTGATATTTTTATGATTATAGTTTACAATAGTTAAGTCAGAAATGCAAACAAAATTCGGGGTGTGGCTCAGCTTGGTAGAGCGCATGGTTCGGGACCATGAGGCCGGAGGTTCAAATCCTCTCACTCCGACCATTAATATGATTAGAATCCCATTTTTGGGGTTTATTTTTTTTGCAAAATACTTTTGATTTTCTGAAAAACAAATTAAGATTTCCCAAAGTATTTTTTAAAAAGCTATTTGCCGGTCTCATTAATGTGAATGTCCAGCAGGTAAAAGTAGCGACTCAACAAAAATAAAGCCGGTCAGGAAGTTTATTTTAACTTCTTGATCGGCTTTTGAAAAATACATTATTTTGCGACCGCGTTTTGTGACTGTTTTAAATTGATAGCATCGCGTGATTGGGGCTTTCGAAGCAGCAAATAAAACATTGCAAACAACAGACCAAATGCCACTACAGTCCCGAAGCCAAAAATCCCTTCGGTTATTAACTGGCCGAACTGGTAAATCATCAGCGCAATTACATAGGCAAAACTTGTCTGATAGATAATTGCAAACCAGGTCCATTTAGCGTTGCCCATTTCTCTTTTGATCGCACCGATTGCTGCAAAACAGGGGGCGCATAATAAATTAAATACCAAAAATGAGAAGGCGGAAATTTGCGTAAAAGCCATTTGCAGCTGTGGCCATATTTCGGTTCCGTCTTCAGCGACTTCAGCAAATCCATAAAGAACCCCAAATGTTCCGACCACATTTTCTTTGGCAATCAAGCCGGTAATCGTTGCGACTGCAGATTCCCAGTTGCCAAATCCCAGCGGGGCAAAAATTGGGGCGATCAGCATTCCCAGCGAAGCCAGGATAGAATCGGATGTATCAACCATTTCAAATGAAGCGTTAAATGAGCTCATAAACCAGATCAGGATACTGGAAACAAAGATAATGGTTCCGGCTTTTTTTATAAAAGATTTGCCACGTTCCCACATGTGAATAAGAACAGTTTTTGCTCCAGGTATATGGTATTTAGGCAGCTCCATAATAAAGGGAGCTGGCTCGCCAGCAAATCGTTGCATTTTTTTGAGGATAATCCCTGAAATGATGACTGCAGCAACGCCAATGAAGTAGGCAGAAGGGGCGACCCATACCGAACCGGGAAATAGTGCGCCGGCAATTAAAGCTATAATTGGGAGTTTCGCTGAGCAGGGAATGAAGGAAGTGGTTGTAATCGTCATTCTTCGATCACGCTCATTTTCGATGGTTCTTGAAGCCATAATTCCTGGAACACTGCAACCGCTACCGATCAACATGGGGATGAAAGATTTTCCCGAGAGACCGAATTTTCTAAAAATTCTATCCATAATAAAGGCAACTCTTGCCATATAACCGATGTCTTCAAGTATTGCCAGGAAAAAGAATAAAACAAACATTTGCGGAACAAAACCGATGACTGCGCCGACGCCGCCAATAATGCCATCAACAACTAAAGAATTTAGCCATTCAGCGGTACCTGCGTTTTCGAGAAATACCTGCACGCCAGGAGCGATTATTTCACCAAAAAGAACATCATTGGTCCAGTCGGTTACCCAGGCGCCGACTGTTGTAACAGATATAAAATACATCAAAAACATCACTGCGGCAAAAATTGGTAAGGCTAAAAAGCGATTGGTAACAACCCGGTCAATCTTATCTGAGGTGTTCTGCTGATTCGTCTTGGCTTTTTTTATAGCGGATTTTGTAACACTGCTGATGTATTCGTAACGTTCCATTGTAATGATGCTTTCGCTGTCATCATCAAATTGCTCTTCAAGCTCACTAATGACGGGTTCTATTTTTCCCTTTTGATGATCGGTAAGTTTTAATACAGATTTTATTTTTTCATCACGTTCCAGCAGTTTAACAGCAATGAAGCGCTGACTGTCCGAATTCTGGCTGAAATCGACGAAGGCTTTGATGTCATTGAGTGCTGATTCGATTTTTTCAGAAAAGCTGATAGCGGATTGGGATTTCTTTTTTGACTGGGCAGCTGCGATTGCAGTTTCAACAACCTTTAAGCAGCCATCGCCTTTTAAAGCGGTTGTTTCAATAATTGGACAGTTTAATTTTTTTGACAGCAAGGCAACATTAATTTGATCACCATTCTTCCTGACAATATCCATCATATTTAAAGCAATCACGACAGGTATTCCCATCTCCAGAATCTGAGTGGTTAAATAAAGATTACGTTCGATATTTGAAGCATCGATAATATTAATAATGGCATCAGGTTTTTCGGTTAATAAATAATTTCGTGAAATGACTTCTTCAAGGGTATAAGGGGATAATGAATATATCCCTGGAAGGTCAATAATTTCTATTTCTTTATCAGATTTAAGCTTCCCTGATTTTTTTTCAACAGTAACTCCGGGCCAGTTCCCAACATATTGAGAGCTGCCGGTTAAACTGTTGAACATAGTGGTTTTACCGGAATTAGGGTTACCGATAAGGGCAATTTTAAATTTCATAATACCTCCAATTTATTAGTATGTTCTAACATTTTAGCAAAAAAAATAATTCCTTATAGAACTTCAATTAGGTCAGCATCCGCTTTTCTGATGCTTAATTCGTAGTTCCTCACAGTGATCTCAATTGGATCGCCTAAAGGAGCAACCTTTTGTACAAGAATTTCAACACCTTTTGTTATACCCATATCCATAATCCGTCGTTTCACCGCACCAGAGCCGTGTAACTTTACGACAGTTGCAGTTTTTCCAGATTGTATTGTTTTTAGAGTCTTCACCTTATCACCTCCTCTTATACCAGAATATGACTAGCCATTGATTTATCGATCGCTATCCGCGAATCGCGAACATCAACAATAAAACTACCATTTAATTCTGAAATAATTGTAATACTAGTACCAATCGTAAATCCCAGATTTGCCAAATGCTTGTGCGTTGCTTCTCTGCCAGTGATTTTTTTGATAGAATTTGACTCACCTGGTCGAAGCATTGTTAGTAACATCATAAACCCTCCTGAAAACTCGCAGTTAGAATACAATAACAATGTAAGTAGATACTAACATGAGCCTTAAGATTTGTCAAGTGTTCGAATAAGTATTTTGATGAATCGAAAATAGCATATAAATTTTATTCCATATAATAATTATGGAAATGATTTGTTTTGTTTAAAAATTGGCGTATGGTATAATAATTCTAATTTATAAAACAGTAATCGCAAGAAAGGCATTATTATGATCGATCGATTAAAAAGAATTCAGCCAGAAATTATTCTTAAATCAGGAGTGGGGCTGGAGCGCGAGAGCTTAAGGGTTACACATCAGGGGCATCTTGCATTATCAGAACATCCCCAAATATTTGGCAATAAACTGGAGAACCCCTACATTACAACTGATTTTTCAGAAAGTCAGGTGGAGCTGATTACACCGGTATTTGACTCGTGTGACGAAGCCTGTGACTTTCTGGAGGCCTTATCAGATATTGTTCTTGAAGAAATTTCAACACAAGAAGAATGGTTATGGCCGCAATCCATGCCTTGCATCATTGATGATGAAGAAGAGATTCCGATTGCGGTTTATCAGGGAGAAGAAGGAGAAAAGGCCTTTAAATACCGAGAAAAACTTAAAAAAAAATATGGTGGCAAACGTCAATTGATATCGGGACTTCATTACAATTTTTCTTTTAGTGATGAATTACTTGAATTTTTATGGCAGGAATATGATCATGTGGAATCTTTTCAGTCCTTTAAAAATCGAATCTATCTGAAAACGGTCAGAAATTATCTGCGATTTCGATGGTTGGTCATTTATCTATCCGGAGCTTCACCGGTTATGCATGAATCTTATGAATCAGAAGAAGAAATGGCGACTGTTGCATTTTCAAAAGATAGTTATTGTTTGAAAAACAGCATTTCCCTTCGTAACGGCAGTAAAACCGGATATAAAAATCGAATCGATTTGTATCCGGATTATACAAGCTTGGAGACCTATATCGACAGCGTCAATAAGTTTGTGGAAAACGGCGAAATTTCTGAAGTAAAAGAACTCTATAGTCAAATTCGTTTAAAGGCAAATGATCCCCAAGAGCCCCTTGTATCCCTTAAAAAAGATGGCATCAAATATTTAGAAATCAGAACGCTTGATCTGAATCCCTTTGAAAAACGCGGGATTGCTAAAAATGATTGTGAATTTTTAAATCTCCTAATGCTTTTTTGTCTGCTTGAAGGAGAGCTTTTGTACCCGACCTGGCAGCAGGAAGCGATGATTAATGAAGTTGCTGTGGCAGAGAAGGGTCTCGAAGAAAGTCTCGAATTACTTGACCACCAGCAGTGGACTTCAAGAAAAGATTGGGCTTTAGATATACTTGATAAGATGATGGAAATCAATGACTATTTAAATCTGGGCAAAAACCATATTATTGACGAAATGATTCAGCGTACCAATAACTTAAAATTGACCTATGCCTATCGACTGAAAGAAATCATGGCGAAAGGATTTACCTGTTCGCAACTGGATTTAGCGGCAGGACATTCAGCGCATGCAGAAAAAATGAATTATCGCCTGAAAGGTTTTGAAGATTGGGAATTATCCACTCAAATTTTAATCAAAGAAGCAATCACTAGAGGGATACGAGTCATCCCTTTGGACAAAAAAGAAAACATTATTTGTCTAAAAAAAGGTTCGCATCAGGAAATTATAAAACAAGCTACAAAAACCAGTGCGGATACTTATATTACACCAATTATTATGGAGAATAAACAGGTAACTAAATGGGTTTTAAAACAGCATGGTATACCGGTTCCGGTTGATATTTCAGTATCAAATTTAAATGAAGCAAGGCGAGTGTTAAAAAAAATTATTAATAAACCAATTGTTATAAAACCCAAATCCACTAATTTTGGGATTGGGATTAGTGTTTTCGAAAATGGTGCCGATTACGAAAGCCTCCTGGATGCGGTAGCCTATGCGTTAAAACATGATCCTGTTGTAATGATTGAAGATTATGTTAAAGGGCTTGAATTTCGCTTTCTGGTGATTGGAAATGAAGTGGTTGCGGTATTGCACCGGCGGCCGGCAAATGTAGTTGGTGACGGGAAAAAATCGATTGCGCAATTAGTATCATTGAAAAATCAACATCCATATCGTGGCGACGGAAAATCAACACCACTCAAATTAATTGAACTGGATCAACAGGTAATTGCGTTTTTGACAAGTCAAGATAAAAGTGTTGATTATATTCCGAAAGAAGGCCAAAGAGTTTATTTACGGGGGAATTCTAATATTAGCACAGGTGGTGACAGTATTGATTTTAGCGATTTAATAAAAGAATCCTTCAAACAGGTCGCACTTGACGCTGCTAAAGCGGTTAATGCGACATTTTGTGGCGTGGATATGATTATAGAGGACTACGAGAATGAAGATTCACAATTTTCAATCATAGAGATGAACTATAATCCGATGATCTCAATGCAAGCCTTTCCTTTCGAAGGGAAAAACAGGCGTCTTGGCTATAATATTCTAAAGGCGATCCGATTTATCTGACAAGTTTATGGAAGGTCAAAAATCTAACAAGTTTAAATCCTTTAGAATTTATACAGAAATATGGTCAAAATATTATCATTAATTTAAGAATAGCTCGAAATAAATGTGCAAATATCGAACTAAATTACAATAAAATTTGATTTTCTCATACTTCTTTTATTAAACCAATTGAATTATTGACAAAAAATGCATATAATGATAGTGGTTACAAATAAATAGATTTAGGAGGAAATCAAATGTTTGGTTACATGGGAAAAATTCTGCGAGTTAATTTAACAACTGGCAGCATTACAACTGAAGCGCTTGATTTTGAACTGGCTAAAAAGTATATTGGTGGTCGTGGTTTAGGAACAAAACTGTATCTGGATGAGGTTGATCCACAGGTTGATCCTTTCGCTGCTGAAAACAAGATCATTTATATCAATGGACCGCTGTCTGGGACCGCAACACCAACTGGTGGGCGTTATATGGTGGTCACAAAGTCACCACTTACTGGGACCATTGCTTCTTCAAATTCCGGCGGTGAGTGGGGCGCATTTTTGAAGTATGCCGGCTATGATGCAATTATAGTTGAAGGAAAAGCAAGCCTGCCGGTATATATTAATATTGTTGAGGATCAGGTTGAAATCCTCCCGGCTTTGGATCTATGGGGCAAATACACTTCTGAAGCCTCTGCAATGCTGAGGGAAAAACATCCTGAATCAAAGGTTCTGACCATTGGTCCCGCTGGCGAGAAACTTTCGCAAATGGCAGCGGTTATGAACGAGGATGACAGAGCGGCTGGACGTTCAGGGGTCGGCGCAGTTATGGGTTCAAAAAACCTCAAAGCCATTACAGTTTTTGGTAAGCAAAAACCGGTTATTGCTAATCCTGATGGCCTAAAAACAGTTACTAAAGAATGTCGTGGCTTAATTAAAGAAAACGGTGTAACAGGTGGCGGCTTGCCAACCTATGGAACTGCTGTTCTTGTAAACATTATCAATGAACACGGTATTTATCCGACTAATAATTTCCAGGGTGGTTATGATCCGGGAGCAGAAGCTGTCAGTGGCGAAACCCTAACAGAAGAGTACTTAATCAAAAGATCGCCTTGTCACCATTGTCCAATTGGTTGTGGTCGATTTGTTAAAAGCAAAAAACATCCTGATGGAATTGGCGGCCCGGAATATGAAACCCTTTGGGTATTTGCCGGCGATTTGGGCATCAACAATATGGAAATCGTTATTGATGCCAACTACTGGTGTAATGAATTGGGACTGGATACAATCTCAGCTGGCGCAACGCTTGCAGCAGCGATGGAATTGTATCAGCGTGGATTTATCACTGATGAAGAGCTGGATGATGACATTAAACTGGAATTCGGTAATGAAGAGGCCGTTGTTCACTGGCTTATGAAAATGGGGAATAGAGAGGGATTTGGCGATATGTTGGCTAGAGGTTCATACCGCTTGGCTGATTATTATGGCGTTCCTGAATATTCGATGTCAGTTAAGAAGCAGGATTTACCAGCTTATGATCCGCGAGGCGTACAAGGACAGGCGCTACAGTATGCCACATCAAATCGTGGCGGTTGTCATGTCCGCGGTTATCTGATTTCTCCGGAGATTCTGGCTTTGCCTGAAAAACTGGAACGATTTGATCTTGAAGGAAAACCAGTATGGGTAAAAATCTTCCAGGATTTGACCGCTGTCATAGATTCTTTGGGATTATGTTTGTTTACCTCTTTTGCTTTAGGTGCTCAACAGTATGCTGATATGGTGAATGAGGTTTTAGGAACAGAATGGTCTGCTGAAGAACTGCTGATGGCTGGAGAAAGAATCTGGAATATCGAAAAGCTCTTCAATTTAGAAGCCGGTATTATGCCGGAAGAAGATACTCTGCCACCGCGTTTCCTTGAAGAAGAAATGCCGGAAGGACCTACTAAAGGTTGGGTTGCCAAGCTTGATGAACTGCTGCCTTTATATTATAAAGAACGTGGCTGGGATGAGGATGGTATTCCTACTGAAGAACGACTGGAAGAACTGGGGATTTTATAAAATTATGGGGGCGAGCTTTCGCTCCCTTTTTGGGTATAAAAATAAAAAGAGAGGGCAAGGAGGTCTTATGGCTATAACGGTTAAATTATTTGCAACTTTCAGAGTCGGAAGAGGTAAGATAGTCGAAATGGACTATGTTCCGGGAATGACTGCACAAACTGTCATTGATTCACTTGGCATTACTGCGCCTGAGATTGCCGCATTAATTGTTGACGGCGTTGACGGTAAAGTAGAGAATATGCTGAAAGTAGCCATTAAAGAAGACGGCTATTTGGCAATTTTTCCGCCGGTAGCGGGGGGCTAATCTGATTGAAAACATAAAAAACCAGAGCTGGTTGGTTAATCCAACTCTGACCTAAAAGGGATGTCCCGTATCATTTTGCGGTTACAAATAAATAGATTTAGGGACGGGAAAAATAAAAAGACCACTCCTGGGAAGAATGGTCTTTTTAACTTGCACTTGTTAAATGCACTAAAAATAAGGGTGTTTCCCTTAGACCCTTTCCACAATGGGAGACATAATCGTTTCCGATTATACCCTAACGGTTTAAAGTTCATAGCAAGCCGTAGAAAATTAAACTTCAGGTTAAAGTTATTATACATTAACTGATAATAAAATGCAAACAAAAAAACAACGAATCGTCTTCGTTGTTTTTCTATATTAGGAATGAAAAGAAAAAGGAGAGATATTTAAATCTCACTATTATATTAAGTTTCAAACCTTTAGAATTACTTTGAAAGCCATGTATTAGCGTGTTTCTAAAGAATTTATTCAGAATTATTTATGGCGCTTGGTCAATTCTTCGTAAATCGAATCAAGCGCGACATCCTGATTATTCAATAAGACCAGCAAGTGATAAATGAGGTCAGATGCTTCATAAGTCAGTTCGGTCGGGTCATTGTTTTTAGCTGCAATAATGGTTTCAGCAGCTTCTTCACCAATTTTTTTGCAAATTTTATCGACACCCTTTTCAAACAGGTAATTGGTATAAGAGCCTTCTTTTGGATTTTCACGTCGGTCTTCAAGTAGTTTGACTAATTTATTAAGAATATCAGGATTGCCCTTTTTAAGATCCTTATTTGTAGATAAGGTTCGGTAGAAACAACTAATACTACCAGTGTGACAGGCAGGCCCATCGGGGTTAACCTGTAAAAGCAAGGTATCGCCATCGCAATCATATTCGATGCTGACGATATGCTGGGTGTTTCCTGAAGTTGCGCCCTTAACCCAAACTTCCTGACGACTGCGGCTGTAGAAAGTTGCAAGCCCTGACTCGATACTTTGTTTTAGAGTTTCTTCGTTCATCCAGGCCATCATCAGAACTTGGCGAGTATGATAATCCTGTACAATTGCTGGAATCAGGCCAGCCTCATTAAATTTGATATCAGTAAAATCCATTTTTAAACCTTTCTTATCGGAATTCCTTCATCCGATAAATAATTTTTTAAAACCGGAATGGGAATTTCTTTGTAATGAAATACAGAAGCAGCCAATGCTGCGTCGGCACCAGCCTTTAAGACCTCCGAAAAATCCTCCATTTTGCCGGCTCCACCGGAAGCAATAATTGGAATAGTCAGAAGGCTTGACAATTTTTGATTAAGTTCAATATCATAGCCCTCTTTGATGCCATCTGTATCAATAGAATTAATGCAGATTTCACCGGCACCCAAATCCTGTCCACGTTTTGCCCATTCAATGGCATCGATACCGGTGTTTTCACGACCACCTTTAACATAAACATCCCAAGACCCAAAATTATTCCTTTTCGCGTCAATTGATAATACAACACATTGAGCACCAAATTTAAGCGCGGCATCTCTGATCAGCTGAGGATTTTTGACGGCAGCTGAATTAACAGATACTTTGTCTGCACCGGCCATCAATACCTTGCGGAAATCTTCAACCCGGCTGATTCCACCACCAATCGTGAAAGGAATGCGGATTGCTTCAGCAACTTTTTCGACAATATGTATAAAAATATCTCGCTCTTCGCTGGATGCGGTAATGTCATAGAATACCAGTTCATCTGCACCCTGGTCAGAATAAAATTTTCCCAGTTCTACCGGGTCGGCAACATCCTGAATGTCCTGAAATTTTTTACCTTTTACAACCCGGCCATGATCAACATCAAGACAAGGAATGATTCTTTTAGTTAGCATTTTTCAGATCCTCTTTTATCAGTTTTTCCAGGTCAATGGTTTCTTCATAGAGGGCCTTTCCAATAATGGCGCCGTAAAGATTCATTTCTTTCGCTTTTAAGACATCAGCTGTAGATGAAATACCGCCAGAAGCGATAATATCCATATTCAGATGACTGTTGAGAACATCCAGCATCTCAAAATTAGGACCGGACATCATGCCATCCTTTGAAATATCAGTATAGACAAGGGTAGAAAGCCCCAGCCGTTCTAAACTGCTTGCCAATTCCAGCGCTTCAAGATTACTGCTTTCAACCCAACCTTCAGTGCAAACCAGACCGTTTTTAGCATCAATAGAGACACAGACTTTTTCATCATAGAGTGATAAAAGTGTCTCGATAAAAGATAAATCTTTAACGGCCTGGGTTCCGATAATAATCCGACTGACACCGGCATCAATATAATCTTTAGCAATTTCCAGGTTTCTGATGCCACCTCCTAATTCTACGGGAATATCTAAGGCATCAACTATTTGTTTGATTAATGCTTTGTTTTTAGGGGTGCCATCAAAGGCACCATCCAAGTCAACGAGATGCAAATATTTGGCTCCTTTTGACTGCCATTTTAAGGCAACTTCAACAGGATCATTAAAATACACTGTTTCAGCATCCTTTTGACCCTGTAGTAGTCTTACACATTTACCGTTTTTAAGATCAATCGCGGGTAAAATAATCATTTAATCATCTCCTTTAAATTACTCAGCAGTTGTTTGCCAACTCTGGCACTTTTTTCAGGATGGAACTGCATGCCAATGACATTATTTCTTTGGACAATTCCAGGCACCTTCACACCATAATCAGCATAAGCGATTACGTCGTTAAAATCAAGGGGGCTTGCATAATAAGAGTGAACAAAATAAACATAGTCATCTTCGCTGATCTGATTTAAGAGCGGAGATTCGACGTTTTTTATCAGATTGTTCCAACCCATATGAGGGATTTTTAATTGAGACTCAGGAAATCTGACGATCTCACCAGGGATATAGGATAAGCCGTTAAATTCGCCATCTTCATAGCTTTTATCAAAGAGCAGCTGCATGCCTAGGCAGATGCCCAGAAGCAGTTTTCCTTTTTTTACATTTTCATTAAGACTTTCTACTAAATCATATTCTCTTAGTTTATTCATTGCGTCAGAAAAAGCGCCAACACCGGGAAGAATGATGGCATCCGCATCATCAAGAATTTTCTTGTCACGGGTAATGATCCCATCAAGTTCCACATCTTTTAGAGCAGTATAGACGTTTTTTAAGTTTCCCACATCATAATCTACAATTGCTATCATTTTCTCTCCTTATTCAATAATTCCTTTAGTTGATGGAATTTCATTAGCATACTCGCCAATGGCACATGCTTCTTTCAGTGTCCTGCCAAGCCCCTTAAAAATCCCTTCGACAATATGGTGGTTATTTTTACCATATAAAGATTGGATATGAAGTGTCATTTTACTGTTTGCGGCAAAAGCAATAAAAAATTCTTCGAGCATTTCGGTTTCAAAATCACCAATAAATTCCCGATCAAGTTCAACATCAAAAACTAAAAAGCTGCGGCCGCTGATGTCAACGCAAATGCGTGATAAAGCTTCATCCATTGGGGTGTAGGAAAATGCATAGCGATTGATTCCCATTTTGTCCCTCAGGGTTTCATTAAAAGCTTTTCCCAACAAAATGCCAATGTCTTCAATCACATGATGATTATCAACGGCGTCACCTTGAGCGTTTAAAGTTAAATCAAATCGACCATGCTTTGAAAAAAGCACCAACATATGATCAAAGAAAGCAACGCCGGTAGAAATCTCACTGATGCCAGTGCCATCAATGTTTAATGTCAGATTGATATTTGTCTCTGCCGTTTTTCGATTGAGCGTCACTTCACGCATTTTCCGTTACCACCTTTCTGATAATTGAGAGGATTTGCTGATTTTCAGATGGCTTGCCAATTGAAAAACGAATGCTTCCAGGGTGTCTGTCAGTGTCTTTAAACCATTTAATCAGAATATTATTATCAAGAAGTTTCTGATAAATAGCCTGAGCTAATGGGGTTTCGAAAAATATAAAGTTTGAACCTGATGGGTAAATCTTAAGAGTCTTAAGAGATTCCAGTTCGCTTTTGATCGTTTCACGCTCAGATCGGATTTCACCAAGGTGGGACAAGATTTTGTCACGGTTTTTCAGAGCCAGTACAGCAATTTTTTGTGTCATGACATTCAGATTATAGGGACCCTTAACTTTATAAAGGACATCTATGATATCTTTGTTTCCCAGGGCATAACCGCACCGAATTCCGGCCAGGCCAAAAGCCTTTGAAAAAGTTCTTAAGACCAGCAGATTGGGATATTTTTTTAATAAGTCGACTGATGATTCACCAAAAAATTCAATATATGCTTCGTCTAAAATGAGCAGAGCAGAAACTGAATTGAGTACTTTTAGTATTTGTTCACGGCTAAATGTGTATCCTGTTGGATTGTTTGGGTTGCACAAATAAATGATTTTAGCATCCAACTCATTTGCCTTTTGAATGATGCTATCCAAATCCGGGATATGATCGGCAAGATCAGGAACGGGAACATAATTGGCATTGGCAATGGATGACCAAATTTCATACATGCTAAATGATGGGGAGTGCGATACTATTACATCACCCGGATCAACAAAAGCCTGGTTGATGAGGGCAATGACCTCATCAGACCCAGATCCGCAAATAATCCCTTCAGTCGGAACCCCAGTATAGTCGGATAGGGCTTCAAGCAGTTCGGGAAAACAGGCCTCGGGATAACGATTTAAATCGGTATTGCAGATATCATCACAGAATTGACGCTTTAAAATCATGGGAAAATCATAAGCACTTTCATTTGCATTGACGATGATTTCATATTGCGGCGCGTCAACTTTATAAGCGACTAGATTTTTAATGTTCTCGCGGGTAAATTCTTTCATCAGTTTTCAAACCGCCTTTCTACAGCTTTGGCATGGGCATCTAAACCTTCGGATCGGGCAAATGCGGCAATTTTATCTGAAACGGCTTTTAACGATGCCGCATCATATGAAAGAATACTGGATTTCTTGAGAAAATCGTATACGCCGAGTGGTGAAGAAAATTTTGCTGTGCCAGAAGTAGGCAGGGTATGATTTGGACCTGCAAAATAATCACCCAAAGGTTCTGGAGTATAGGCACCCATGAAAATGGCACCGGCATTTCGGACTTTTTCCAGGGAGTCCATCGGGTTTTCAATAAGCAGTTCAAGGTGCTCTGGCGCTATTTCATTAGATAACGCAAAAGCTTCATCCAGATCATCAACAACAAAGACAAAGCCATAATCATCAACTGATTTTTTGGCGATTGCTTTACGATTTAAATCCTCGTTGATCTGGCGGTATACTTCATCGATAACAGTTTTTCCCAGGGTATCCGAAGGTGTAACAAGAATCGACATGGCCATTTCATCATGTTCAGCCTGAGACAACATATCGGCAGCAATATAAACAGGATTGGCATTTTCGTCGGCGATAATTAAAACTTCGCTGGGTCCGGCAATCATATCAATATCAACCGTGCCAAAAACTTCTTTTTTGGCAGTGGCGACATAAATGTTTCCCGGTCCGACGATTTTATTGACTGGTTTGATTGTTTCGGTTCCATAAGCCAGGGCAGCAACAGCCTGAGCCCCGCCGACTTTGTAAATTTCAGTGACCCCTGCTATTTTGGCGGCGGCCAGAATATTCGGATTAATTTGTCCGTTTTTATCAGGCGGTGTAACCATCGCTAGGGACTCAACGCCCGCAACCAGGGCGGGAATAGCATCCATCAAAACAGTCGAAGGATAAGTCGCTTTTCCACCTGGCACATATAAACCAACACGTTGCAGGGGGGTAATATGCTGACCAAGAATGACACCATTCTGAGGCGCATAGGTCCAGGTTTTTTCCAGTTGTTTTTCATGAAAACTTCTAATATTAAATGCCGCTTCTTCCATAATTTTTAAGAGGTCAGGGGAGACAGAAGCATAAGCTTGTTCGATCTCCTCAGGCGAGACTTGAATATGGCTAAGTTGACACTTATCTAGTGCCTGGGTATAGTATAAAAGTGCAGCGTTACCGTCTTTTTTTACCCCCTTTATAATTTCCAGAACTGCGTTTCGGATATCTTCACGATCATCAGCATCCCGTTTTAAGAGTGTGTTGATGTTTGAATTCTTTTGAAAATTGATGAGTTTCATAACAGTCCTTTCTAGACATCTGTCGTTAATTGTGTTTCAAATGCTTTGATAATCGGATCAATTGATGTTCTCTTTGTTTTGAGACTGACCTGATTGACTATCAGCCGAGAACTAATTTGGCAGATTTCCTCAAGAACTGCCAGCCCGTTCTCTTTCAGGGTGCTACCGCTTTCGACAATATCAACGATACAATCAGACAGTCCGATAATCGGTGCCAGTTCTACCGAACCATTCAGCTTTATAATATCAACTAATTGCTTTTTTGTCTGAAAAAAATTCTTGGCAATCACAGGATATTTTGTTCCGACCACTAATTTCTTACCATAGGGCAAGGGTCGATCAGGATAACCGGCGACGCACATTCGGCATTTGCCAATGTTTAAATTTAACATCTCATATACCTTTGCGGGATGCTCAAGCAAAACATCTTTACCGACGATACCAATATCAGCCGCACCTTTTTCAACATAAGTTGCTACATCGGGAGATTTTACCAAAAAAAATGCGATAG
This sequence comes from Eubacteriaceae bacterium, assembly GCA_030156895.1. Taxonomy (GTDB): domain Bacteria; phylum Bacillota; class Clostridia; order Eubacteriales; family Eubacteriaceae; genus Acetobacterium. The sequence continues at coordinate 48,951 of JASGLP010000006.1, forward strand.
CGCCAGTGGTATCCTGAAAAATCAGTTTACGACTTTTTTCGGAATAATCATCGAACACATAGCCTAGTTCTATTAGTAAGGCAATTGCTTTTTTAGCAACCCGTCCCTTGGCTAAGGCAAAACGTATTGTCATCTTATCACCTGCTTTCCACTTCTTTAAATTGTTGTTTGTCGAGATAATATATTTTATCGTTTTTTAAATAATATACTTCAATTTTTTGATATAAAGGGTTGCTTTTTAAAAGATCAATCTGTTTTATAACATCCTCATTGGCAATAAAAAGCTCCGCTATCTTACCTTCTTTTCTGAAACTTTGCCCCATTTCATAAGCTGCCGTTTTTTTATCAGCTTCATAAATGATGATGTTTTTCAAGCTTTCTCGCTGTGGCAGAATGCTGTTCTGATCCATATAGTTGATGATTTTCATTAAGTCAATGGCAAAGCCGCAGGCCGGCCGGGGAATCCCGAACTTTTCCGACAACTTATTGTATCGTCCACCACTGATTACGGGTTCACCCCAGTTGTTGATATATGCTTTAAAAATCGTATCAGAATAGTAATTCATCTGATTAGTAAAGCCTAAGTCAAAATTAATATATTGATCAAATCCCATTGTCTGCAGATGCTTATAAATTTCGGTGATTTTTTGAACAACACCTTCCATTTTTTTATTGATGCAGATAGCTTTCATTTCACTGATAACATCAGTTGGTTTACCGTAAAGGACAGGAAGTTTGGCAATGATTTCCTGATATTTAGGATCAATTTTCAGCATTTTCAGATAGCTTATAATATCACCAATATTTTTATTTTCGATAAATTCAAAAAGGGTAAGTCGTTGCTGGTCAGAAAAGTCAAGCTCTTCTAAAAGGTAATTAATAAAGCCAACATGCCCCAAGTCAATATGAATGTCACTGACCCCAGCTTTTAAAAGTGATAAAATTGACAGTGCAATAATTTCACCATCACATTCTGGACTGTCATTCCCAAAGTATTCTATTCCAATCTGATTGATTTCCTTTTTTATGCTGTCTGGTGCGGAAAAATTTCGATATATATTGGCCTTGTAAGAAAATTTTATTATTTCATCCGGGTTGGGATGATTGATTGCAGCCATTCGAGTGATGGGAAGCGTGACGTCAGGTTTTAGAGTTAACACTTTTCCCTGATGATTGATTAACTTAAAGAGATCGTCGCAGGGAATAGAATCCTCGTGAACATAAAGGTCATATGCCTCAAAAGTCGGAATGAAAGTCTGCTGATAACCGTATAAATCATATAAATGAGTAAGATCAGCAACAATTTTAGCAAAAGCATAACTGTTTTGAGCTTGTATCGTTTCAAAACCTTCGATATTGTTGTTAAATAACATAGTTCCTCCTGTTACTTTATTACGTTAGCATGATAAAGTGATGTTTTAAGTTTATCATATTGAATTAGATTGTCAAACCTTTTTTGAAAATAGTTTGTAACTATTGCTTTACAAATGCATAATATTCTTTACGAAAAATTAACACCTTTAAATTTCCTTAATTGCGTCTAATCGGTTATAATGATTCTAAGCAAAATTCTATTATATCCCGGGGGCAAGATGACTATTCAAAATTTTAACCCATGGCTTGTTGTAATATTACTCAGTATCATATTTAGCGGGCTCGTGGCTTTTATTATAACACATTCACGAATTCTTATACTGGAGAAAAACAACCGGCAGTTAAAAGTATTTCGTGAATTGATGAATCAGACTAACGAATCTGTATTGCTTTTAAACGATCAGGGAATAATTATTGAAGTCAATCAGGCTTTTGTGAAAATGATTGATAAGTCTGAACAACGTCTGATTGGAAAAAGCGTTCTTCATCTACAATCGGATTTCGATTTTCATGAACACCGGCAACAAATGCTAAGAAGCTTTGCGGACAAGGGCTTTTATAATTTTTCCTTAAATCTGTTTATTAAAAAAGAGACCTTTATGCCCATGCAAGTCCGCGTTAGTTTGATTCAAATCGAACAAATTCGCTATTATGGTATCACAGCTTGCAGTAATAAAATTTTATCTGAAAAAGAATCTATTATCAGTGAAAAAAATGATGAATTATTTGAAATTCAACATTTAGCTAATATCGGATACTGGGAAATGAATTACCTGACAAAAACGATATACTGGTCAAAGGAACTTTACAGTTTATTGGGCTATCAGGAAAACGAAGTGGAGCCAAATCTCGATTTTATCCATTTTATGGCGCATCAGGATGATCAGAGTCGCGTCTGGAAAGCATTTCTAAACGCTTTTCAGGCACAAGAAAAGGTCGATATTCACTACCGCTTAAAAAATCATCAAGGTGAAACCCTGGAGATATTTTTGCGAATTCGGCACTTTTTTTCTGATACAAATGAACATATTCGTACGATTGGAATGATTCAGGACATTAGCGAACAGATTGAATTAAAAGAAGAACTTGATTTGCAACAGATCTATACCGAGGCAATTTTAAGTAATAGTCATCTTATTTTTGTCTCATTTACTAACCGTTTTGTTATTGTATCGGTAAATAAGTTAATGACAAAACTATGTGGTTTAAGTGAAGAAGAGCTGGAGGGAGACTCATTAATGAGCGCCTTTGGCAATTTAAGCCGTCGTCATCGTAAATTGATTAATGAAAATCTCGATTTTAAACGTCCTTTACCGCTTAAAGATCACGCAGGAAAAATTCATTATATACAATGGGATCACTCAACAATTGAAATGAAAGACGGACAGATCTTAAATCTATTATTAGGTTTGGATGTAACGGAAACAATTAATCAACGAAAAGCTCTAGAAGAAGCACTTCTTACTGATAGTATAACGGGGCTTCCCAATCGTCGCAAACTTAATGAATTGTTAGTAAATTATTTTTATCATAATGGTGAAAGAACTGATAAACCATTAACATTATTGTGCGTTGAAGTAGACCCAATAGCCCAAATTGGCGATTTATACGGTCAGGCAATTGAAGATGAAGTGATGAAAAACTTAAGCCAGGAATTGAATAAACAGGTTGGAAAATTTGGCTTACTGGCAAAAAGAGCGACTAACCAGTTTTGCTTTTTTCTTCCGGATGGCGATAATAATAAAATAGTTGAAATTTGCAGAAATATTATTAAAGTATTTAATGAACAATTTTATAATAAGCGTTATAATGTAAACTTAAGTCCTTTTATAGGAATTGCAAAATTTCCTCAAGATACAAGAAATCGTGACGATTTATTGCGTTTTGCCAGTGTTGCTATGCGTGAAGCCAAAAATGAAAATATTAATGTATTGAATTTTTCTGATATAACACGAGTTAAAGATGATGGAAAGATAGCGACACTAAGAACATAAAAATCAAAAGGAGGCTTACATGCCGTATAAGTGTGTTATTTTTGATTTTGATGGAACTCTTGCCGATACGGAAGAGAAAGCATTTCAGATATATAATCGATTGGCTGAAAAATATCAGTATAGTCAGGTTACAATGGAAGAATTGCAGCACATCAAAAATTTGCATATTAAAGAAATACTTGAAATAGTTGACATACCCTTACACCATTTTCCTAGAGTTATTAAAGAAGGTCAAAAAATGCTGAAATCTGAATCTTCTGAAATTCATGCATTCAATTCTGATATTCATGACTTTTTTGTAGCTATGAACAAAGAAGTAGAATTTTGTGGAATTTTGACTTCCAATATAAAAAAAACCGTTAATCAGTTTATCAAGAAATATTTTCTTGAAGAAGAGATCAAGTTTGTCAAATGCTCAGCTTTAATGTCTAAGGCAGATAAAATTCGAAAAGTTTTAAGATGGTCTCGGATTAAGCCTCATGAAATGCTTTATGTTGGTGATGAAACACGAGATATTGAAGCATGCAAAAAAGTGGGGGTTGATGTTGTTGCTGTAAAATGGGGATACAACACGCCGAAAGCACTGGAACAATGCGATCCTACCTATATGATCGATAACTTGTGGGACCTGCTCGATATTGTGAAAAAAAATCAAAAAGGTTTTGATATCAAACTTATGTCTTCTGAAGTTGATCTGGAATATAAAAAGGAACTTTTGGAAGGATAAGAAATTTTAAATAAAAATTGCATTTGCTCCTGCAGATGCAATTTTTATGATGCGAAAAATGTAAATAATTTGTAATTAATTAACGAATAGTCTTCAATACTGCAAGGATTAAAGGTATAATATAGGGCAATTGAGTTGCGGACATAAAGTAAATAACGAAAGGGTTGCAATGGAGAAACTGACATCACCCCGGGTGATAAAATCAATATTGAATGAATATGATCTGCATTTTAATAAACGATATGGTCAGAACTTTCTGATAGACGAAAATATTGTTAACAAAATCGCAGAAACAGGAGAAATTACGCGAGATGATTTAATCCTGGAAATAGGTCCGGGTATAGGGACATTAACAAGTGCCTTATGCAAAAATGCCGGGAAAGTTATCAGTGTTGAAATTGATAAAAAACTGATTCCGGTTTTAAATGAAACCTTGAAAGAATTTGAGAATGTTGAAATCATCCAAGAAGATATCCTTAAACTTGATATCATTAAACTATTAGAAAAAGAAATGTTTTGCAATTTTAAAATTGTTGCAAATTTGCCATATTATATTACGACACCAATTATTATGGGATTTCTGGAAATGGATCTGGATATCGAAAAGATGGTTTTTCTGATTCAAAAAGAAGTGGGAGAGCGTCTTTGCGCAGCGCCTGGCACTAAAGCTTATGGTTCACTCAGTATTGCTGCCCAGTTCTATGCAGATGTCGAAATCGAGTTTCTGGTTCCGGCTCAGGTTTTTATGCCAAAACCAAAGGTTGATTCGATCGTTGTATCAATGAAAAAGAAAAAGGAACCCGATTTAATTGTTGATAATCGTCAAATGTTTTTTAAAATTGTAAAGGCTGGTTTTAATAATCGGCGTAAAACATTAATCAATTCTTTAACGACAAATACCAACTTTACAAAAGAACAGGTTCTTCAAGCACTCAACGATTGCGGGATAAGTCCAAGTATACGAGGGGAAGCCTTGACAGGGCAGGAATTTGCACAATTGGCTAATTATTTAAATAATCAAGAGAATTTGAGGTGATCAAATGATTGAAGCACAGGATTTGACTTTGAAATACATGAATGGTAATGGCGTCTTTGATTTAAATTTCAAAGTGGAAAAAGGCGAAGTAGTCGGCTTTATTGGACCAGATAATGCTGGCAAAACAACAACTGTTAGAATTCTTATGGGATTTCATAGAAGTAGTAGAGGGCAGGCTCTAATTAATGGCATGAATACCTATTTGAAAGCGCCCGCAATAAAAAAATCTCTGGGTTATATCTCAGATGATCCGGCTTTTTTTGAAGGTATGCGGGTTAAATCCTACTTGAATTTTATGGGTCGATTACGCCGTTTGAATTCGGCAAACTATGAAAAGCGTCGTGCTGAGCTTGCGGAGACTTTCAGCCTCGATCTTGCCAGTAAAATTGATCGCATGAACAGCGAAGAAAAACAAAAAGTGTCAATTGTATCAGCTTTTTTGCATAACCCCGACGTTTATATTTTAGATGAACCTTTTAATCATTTGAATCCTGCTTTGCAAAGTCAATTGGCCAATCTAATCATCGAAGAAAAGAAAAAAGGAAAGACCTTCTTCCTGACCTCACAGATGTTTTCAGAAGTAGAACGAGTAGCCGATCGAATTGCGTTAGTTCGCTCAGGTAAAATGATAGAAATTGATGATGTCATCTCGCTGAAAGCCAAAGAAATTAAATCCTATCGGGTTAAATTTGCGGAGCCGCCAAATCTGGAGCAGTTTAAAAAATTTGGCTTTGGCTTCAAACGGATTAATGCCACAGATTTTGAAATTTATGCTCCTGGCAATAGGATTGATGCGCTTGTAAAGGTACTGTCACATGAGAAGGTTCTGATTTTTAATTCGAATGAACAAACCCTGGAAGAATCATTTCAGAAATTTTATTCTCGGAAAGAAGAGGCAATTCAATGAGTTTACCCTTATTCTTAAAAAATATAAAAGATAATTTTCTTTTTTTATTGATCTTCATGTTCTTAATGAATGTCTATCTGGCTGTTTTAATTTATATGTATGACCCATCAGGAATGGGCGCATTCAATGACATTGTTTCATTTTTGCCAAATCGTTTGGTTGTGTTTTTAGACCTGGCAACAATTGACAGCAGTATGACTGGTTTTTTAGGGGGATTGTTTTATGGATTGCCGATATATGTTTTCCCCATGATATATTGTATTGTAATGGGAAATCGGCTTGTAACAAAGTATATTTATGATGGTTCCTTTGCCTGCTTCTTAGAAACACCTAATAGCCGGATAAAAATAATCACAACTCAGGCAGTTTATCTGATACTCTCAATTGGCCTTCTTTTTCTCAGTATCCAAATCGTTGGTGGTCAAATGAGTGAAATGATGTATCCGGGTGTGTTGGATGCTGCTTTGTTCACGCAGATGAATGTTGGCGCCGCTTTTATGACAACAGCAATTGCTATGATCAATTTCTTTTTTGGATGTATTTTCAACGATTCAAAACTGACAATGTTTTTTTCCACGGCTTTTCCGGTTCTGTTTTTTATGCTGACTTTCTTAAGCGGGCTTTCTGACCGCTTTGCAGCACTTAAAAACTTTTCAATCTACAGCGTCTATAATGGTGCTGCAATTGGGATCGGTCAGGCAGACGTTTCATCTGTGATTGCTTTTTTTTCAGCGGCCATAGTCTTGTCTTTAGCTGCAAGCCTTGGTGTGTTTTTTATGAAACGCCTGCCGATATAAGGTTTTTATTCGATGGTATTTTGTAGGATCCCCAGTGATTCGATTTCTGCTTCAATAATATCACCACGTTTTAAAAATTGTGGCGGGTTCATAGCAAAGCCAACACCAGCCGGTGTCCCGGTCAGGATTATATCACCAGGTAAAAGGGTCAGTCCTTGTGATAAATCGCTGATAATGCTGGGAATGTCAAAAATCATCTGACTGGTATTGGAGTGCTGACGTAATTCACCATTGACACGACTGCGAATATCAAGCGCCAGCGGTAGTGGCAGATCTGATTTATGAATGATTGCAGGCCCCAAGGGACAAAAAGTATCAAGGCTTTTTCCCTTATACCATTGCGCGTGCTTTTTCTGTAAATCACGAGCGGTGATATCATTGGCAATCGTATAACCAAAAATATAGTCCTCAGCATCCGTTTTCGGAATGTCTGAACCGGCTTTACCAATAATAATGGCTAGTTCCACTTCATAATCAACTTGCTTGGTTGTGTTTGGGTGAGACAAGACAACGGTATTGGGACCGGTGACGGCAGTTGGAAGCTTGGAAAAATAAATCGGATTCTCTGGCAAATCGACCAGAGTAGGGATATTCTTAATCTCTTTAGCGTGTTCTGCGTAGTTCTTGCCGAGACAGAAGATATTACGTTTGGGCTGTGGAATAGGTGCCAGCAGACGAATTTGTTGGGTGGAAATGCCGAGTTCAGGGTGTTCAGATAGTGTTTTTTTGACTTTGTCAATGAGATCAGGGGAAGCAATTTCGATAAAATCAGTCAACTGTTCTGGCAGACTGGTATTTAAAAGTTTCCCCAGAGTTTTTAGTGGAATGACTTTTGTCGAATCAGTGTTTAAAATGCCACCTTCTTTAAAAGCATTATATTGGTAAGTTATAAATTTCATAAGAATCTCCTTTTTGCTTATCATAACACGATTTGTTGTGAATTCCAACTGAATGTTGGGCAAAATAATATCTGCAGAAGACGGTATCTTACATTAAAGAATGTTGACAAAAGTTCGGATTTAAATTATTATTACACTAATATCAATATGCATGCTTGCAAGCGTGGCGTAGAAGTATAGATAAAAGAGACCTGATTTGGAAATGACACTGACGATGTATGCCGCTAAAAGAGCGGCTAGTTTTTTGTCCGAGAATAAAAATAGGAGGAATTCCATGTTAAAAGGTAGACATTTGATCGAACCCGGAGATTTTGAAATAGATGAAATAGAATCAATTATGCAGCTGGCTGATAAGATAATTGCAAATCCAGAAGATTATTCGATGGTTTGTAAAGGGAAATTATTAGCCAGCCTTTTTTATGAGCCATCAACTCGAACACGATTCAGTTTTGAAGCAGCCATGCTTCGACTTGGAGGGCAGCTGATTGGTTTTGATGATCCCAACACTTCCTCAGTTTCAAAAGGGGAAAGCCTTGGCGATACAATCAAAACCATTGGCTGTTATGCAGATATTGCAGTTATTCGACATCCGCGCGAAGGAACCGCAAAATTAGTTTCACAATATGCTGATGAAATGCCAATTATTAATGCTGGAGATGGGGGGCATGAACATCCAACTCAAACACTGACAGATATTTTAACCATTCGAAACTATAAAGGTGGTTGTAATAATCACGTGGTTGGGGTTTGCGGTGACTTGTTGTTTGGCCGAACCATTCACTCTTTGGTTAAGACACTTAATCGTTATGAAAATATTCGCTTTGTTTTTATTTCTCCCAAGGAACTAAAAATGCCTGAACATATCCTTACTTATTTAAGTCCTGATTGCTATACTGAGACCAATAATCTTGATGAAGTAATTGGCGATCTTGATATTTTATATATGTCCAGAGTACAGCGTGAGCGTTTTGTCAATGAAGAAGAATACTTACGCTTAAAAAATTATTACATATTAGACAAGAAAAAAATGAAAAAGGCAAAGCAGGACATGATTGTTATGCATCCCCTGCCCAGGGTCAATGAAATCGCCCAGGAAGTAGATGATGATAGCCGTGCCGTTTATTTTAAACAGGCAAAAATGGGAATGTATGTGCGAATGGCTTTAATTGCCAAATTACTTGGCGTGGAGGACAAAAATGATTAATGTTTCAAAACTGAAAAAGGGAATTATTATTGACCATATTGAGTCAGGTCATGGTTTTGAGATTTTCAAAGCACTGCATTTAAATGACATTGATGACGTAGTGGTACTGCTCAAGAAAATTCCCAGTAAAAAAATGGGGCAAAAGGACTTGATCAAAATCGAAACAGATATGGAAATTAATATGAATGTCCTGGGCTTAATTGATCCTAATGTCACCATCAATTTTGTGAAAGATGGTGAAATGGTAAAAAAGATAAAACTATCCCTGCCTAAGGTGGTTAAAGGTATTATGACCTGTAAGAATCCTCGTTGTATCACACAATATGAAGAGATTAAAGACATTAAGTTTTATCTTGTCAATGAAGAAACGAGACAATATCGATGTGAGTACTGCGATGCTTATACCACGTTTATAGAAGCGGATTGAGGGCAATAACTGTAAAAGGAGAATGATATGAGAAGGCTCATCACAAATGTTGAAATTGTAGATAGTAACGGTAGACGCCCCGGAAAAGTATTGATTGAAGATTCGCGAATCAAAAAAGTCTACAAAGAAAAAGGGATGGTCAAATCAAGCTTTGATCAGGAAATTGATGGCCGAGGCTTAATCTTGATGCCAGGTTTTATCGACATGCACTGTCATTTAAGAGAACCGGGCTTTGAATATAAAGAGACCATTGAAAGTGGAATGAACGCGGCCTTAAAAGGCGGTTATACAAGTCTGGTGGCAATGGCAAACACAAATCCGATAATGGATTCGGCTGAGCTGATCAAAGAAAATCTGGATAAATCTAAGGCTTTAAATCTTTGTCAGTTAATTCAGGTTTCTGCTTTGACTAAATCATTTGGTGATCAGGAGTTGGTTGATGTAAAAAACATCCGTCCTCTGACGCCAGTTTTCTCAAATGATGGTGTTTCAGTTTTTTCAGAAAAGCTAATGATAGCAGGACTAAAAGCTTCAATTGAAGAGAATTTCACGCTCTTAACGCATTGTCAACCCGAAACAGAATTGGTTAAACGCGATCTTAAACTGCTTGAAGAATATGGCGGTCATCTTCACATCTGTCATATCAGTAAAAAAGATACCCTGGATCTTATTCGACTCGCAAAAGCTAAGGGGCTGGATGTAACTTGCGAAGTGACACCGCATCATTTGTTTGCATCGGGAATGGATTATAAGGTTAATCCTTCATTTCGCACCTATCCAGATCGCCGGGCATTGATAGAAGGGATTAAAGATGGTATGGTGGATATGTGTGGAACAGATCATGCCCCACATACGCAAGAAGACAAGACAAAAGGGGCTCCGGGAATCAATAATTTTGAAATGGCTTTTTCAATGTACTATACTGTTTTTAAACAGAATGATATAGGAATTGAAAAACTGAGTGAAATGCTGAGTTTAAAACCGGCTTCCCGATTAGGCATTAAAGCCGGGCTGATAAAAGAGAACTATCCGGCAGATCTTGTACTGGTTGATCTGAACTGGAGTGGGAAAATTGATCCCAAAACGTTTATTTCCAAAAGCAAAAACAATCCTTTTGGGAATGAAACGCTAAGCGGACAAATTAAAATGACGATTGTAGGGGGGGAAGTAAAATATGATAATGGATCGCTTGTATAATGAAGCCCTAAAGAAGGGACCTGTCTGTGTTGGCCTAGATTCAACCTTAAAGTTTTTACCCAAATATTTACTGGATCAGGATCTTTCGGATGGGGAAAAAATATTATTGTTTAACAAAAAAATAATTGATGCAACTACCGATCTCGCTGCCTGTTATAAGGTGCAAATTGCCTGTTATGAGGCATTGGGCTTGGATGGCCTTAAAGCATACAGCCAAACAGTTAAATATGCGAGAAATAAAGGAAATATCGTGATTGGTGATGTCAAACGCGGGGATATTTCATCAACTGGTCAGCAATATGCTATAGGCCATTTTACTGGTGATTTCGAAGTGGATATTATGACCATTAACGCCTATATGGGTGAAGATGCTGTTTCACCTTATTATCCCTACTTGAAAGATAAAGGCTTATTTATTCTGCAAAGAACCTCAAATCCATCGGCTGCCGATCTACAAAATCGTGACTCAGAGGGAAAGACAATTTATGAAGTGATGGGTGAAAAGATTGAAAATTGGGGTCAGCCCTTTAGAGGCCAATCCGGATTTTCTGCCATTGGTGCTGTAGTGGGTTTAACATGCCCTGAAGAATTTGAAAGAATTCAGGAACTCTCTCCACACACTTATTTTTTAGTGCCTGGTTATGGTGCACAAGGTGGTACCGGCCAGGATATTGCAAAAATTCTTAAAAAATCATCCTGCGCAGTCGTTAATTCTTCGCGGGGCCTAATTACGGCTCACCAGAAATTAGGCTGTGAAGGTGAATTATTTGCAGATCATATTAGAAATGCTACGCTTGCCATGAAGGAGGATATTCTTAAATGGCTTTAATACTCGAAAATCAAGAATTGCAGCCAGGAATTATGAAAATGACCTTGGCATATCAGGAAAAAAACGTCCGACCGGGGCAGTTTTTTATGCTGCGGGCTTGGGATAAAGATCCTCTTTTATCAAGACCCATAAGCGTATATGATTATCAACCGGGTAAACTTAGTTTTCTCTATCAGGTAGTTGGAAAAGGCACCGCTATTTTAAAAGAACTAAGAAGTGGAAATGAGCTTGAAATTCAGGGGCCATACGGGAATGGTTTTCCGCAAATAGATACTGATCTGCTTATAATTGGCGGTGGGATTGGCATTGCTCCGCTTTTTTATCTGGCAAGAGATTTCAAGACGAAAAATCCACATAAAAAATGTCGGGCATATTTAGGTTTTAGAGATAATCCATATGTTACTGAAGCTTTTGAAGCAATTTGCGATGAGGTCGTTATAAATGTTGGCGGAATCATCACGGATGATGTGAAAACCAATAATTCTGAAACGGTAATGACCTGTGGTCCAGAAATCATGATGAAAGCGGTCTCAAAGATTATACCCGATAGCACAAATGTTTATGTCTCATTAGAAGCTCACATGGCCTGTGGCATTGGCGCCTGTCTGGGGTGTAGCTGTCAGACGAAAAATGGCAACAAAAAAGTTTGCAAGGATGGCCCCGTTTTTTTAAGGGAGGAGGTTTTTGATGTCTAATCCGTTAATGACAAAATTCAATGGTATTGAATTTAAAAATCCTGTGATTCCAGCATCAGGAACTTTTGGCTTTGGCAGAGAATACGAAGCATTTTATGATTTGAACAGCCTGGGTGGTTTGTGTACAAAAGGACTAACCCTGGAAGCGCGACCCGGAAATAATGGTATGAGATTATGGGAAACTCCGGCTGGTCTGATGAACAGTATTGGACTTGAAAATCCGGGAATGGATGCTTTTATTAAAAATGAATGGCCACATCTTAAAAATTTAGAAGCCGTCACAATTATTAATGTTGGTGGAAAAGATGAATCAAGCTATCTGGAAGCGATTGAAAAACTCAATGATCTGGATGTCCAACTGATTGAGTTGAATATTTCTTGCCCCAATGTAAAAGCAGGTGGTATGGCTTATGGTATTAAAGCAAGTATGGCCGAAGATATTACAAAAAAGGTTGTGGCAGTGTCAAAACATCCAATTATGGTCAAGCTCTCACCTAATGGAGAATCCATCACTGATATTGCAAAAGCATGTGAATCAGCAGGTGCCACGGGTTTATCACTAATCAATACCGTTCAGGGGATGGCAATTGACTACAAAAAAAAGAAAGCTGTTTTTGACAATCTTTATGCCGGACTATCCGGACCCGCCGTCAAGCCGATCGCTCTGAGAATGGCACATCAGGTCTGTCGGGCAGTTAATATTCCAGTTATGGCCATGGGCGGCATTTCTGATTGGCAGGATGCTCTGGAGTTTATTATGGTTGGTGCTACTTGTATACAAATTGGGACGGTGAATTTTAACCATCCTAAAGCTGCAATTGAAATGATTGCAGGACTAGAAAAGTATTGTCATGATGAAGGGCTTAAAAATATTTCAGAAGTCCGGGGAATTATTTAAGAATTTAAGAAAAATACAGAAATGAGGATTACAATGAGTCAAGATATATTAGAAATTTTAAAAGAAACTGATGCTTTTTTAGAAGGACATTTTCTACTGTCTTCCGGTAAGCATTCTGATCAATATGTGCAGTGTGCCAAAGTTTTAAGATTTCCTGATCAAGCAGAAAAAGTATTGAAACCTGTTGTTGAACAACTAAAAAGCCTTAAGATTGATAAGGTGGTGGGCCCTGCGATGGGCGGTGTAATCGTATCTTATGAGATTGGCAGACAGCTTGGTAAAGAATCGATTTTTACCGAACGAAAAGACGGTGTTATGGAACTGCGACGAGGTTTTGAGATTAAAGCAGGTGAAAGAGTAATTATCACTGAAGATGTGGTTACCACAGGCAAATCTACAATCGAAACAAAAAAAGTACTGGAATCTCTGGGAGCAGAAGTATTGGGTGTCGCCTGTATAGCAGATCGACGTGCTCAAGGTGTAGAAATTGATATGCCGATCTATTCAGCGATAAAACTGGAAATAACGGCTTGGGATCCCTCGGATTGTCCCGTTTGTAAAGAAAATAAGTTACCATTGGTTAAACCGGGTTCCAGAGGAAACGCTTAAATACTTTGTTAAAATTTTTATTTTGCAGCATTCTCATAAACAAGAGATACTATCAAGTTAAGATGTGGTATCCAAATAATTAAAATTGCATAAATTTATTATATAGAAAAATAAAACAGGAGGGAAAGATGAATACAAAAAAAATAATTGCTTTAATCAGCAAGGATTTTGAAGATCTGGAACTATGGTATCCTGTTCTTCGCTTACGTGAAGAAGGGGCGGTGGTTCATATTGTTGGGGACCAGGCAGGGAAAACTTATATTGGTAAATATGGTGTGCCCTGCGTCTCAGATTATTCATTTACTGATATCAATCCGGATGATTATGACGGTATTTTGGTGCCAGGTGGTTGGGCTCCGGATGCACTGCGTCGTTTTCCAGAGGTAATTGCTTTAGTGAAAAATATGGATGCTCGCAAACGGGCTATTGGCCAGATTTGCCATGCTGGCTGGGTTTTGATCTCAGCCGGTGTTTTAAATGGTAAAAATGTAACCAGCACACCAGGTATTAAAGACGATATGAAAAATGCCGGAGCTACCTGGCACGATGTACCGTCGATTATTGATGGACACATTATTTCCAGTCGTCGTCCACCTGATCTACCAGAGTATATGCGAGATTATATTAAAGTCCTGAGTGAACAATAGAAGTTTAAAGATCTGATTTATCAGATCTCAGTGAAGACAAACCCCGCTCCGACCAATTGGATTTCGTAGTCCGCGCGCGGATTCGTACAGTTGCCCAATTTGAAATCGCTAATTATAAACGTTTTTAAGGCAACTGTTCGCCCCGAGGCGGACAACTGAAAAGCCAATTGTCGGTGCTCGGGTATTCAAAATAGCTTTGCTTTAAGTCCGAGATCTGATTTTTTTCAGGTCTTTTTTTTGCACAAATTTGTTGACAGATTGAATAAGATGAGCTACTATCTTATTAGTTAGTTACTTAAGTATCTAACTAATTATCTTTCAGGAGGTGGCAATTTGAAGTTGAACTTTGACGATAATAGACCAATTTTTCTCCAGATTGCTGAAGGAATTGAGGATGGTATTTTAACAGACGTATTTAAAGAGGGGGAGCAAATTCCATCAATTACAGAAATTTCTGTGACCTATCAAATTAATCCCGCCACAGCATTAAAAGGGATCAATCTTTTGGTTGAAGAGGAAATAATATTTAAAAAAAGAGGAGTTGGCATGTTTGTTAAAAGTGGTGCTGTTTCAAAACTTGAAGAAAAAAGAAGGAATGAGTTTTTTGAAAATTATGTAAAAAAAATGATAGAAGAAGCTGGAAAGTTAAAAATCAGCAAACAAGAAATTGTAGCAATGATTGGTAGGGGGTTTTTAGATAATGAAAATTGAATTGAAAGATGTTTCTAAGAAATTTCAGGATACGCAAGCATTAAACAAGGTCAATCTTAACTTTGAAGAAGAAAAAATTTACGGTCTTCTAGGAAGAAATGGTGCTGGTAAATCGACGATTTTGAATATTATCGCAAACCGGCAGTGGGCAAGTGATGGCCAGGTATTTATTGATGGCCAAAGTGCATGGGAAAACAGCCAGGCTCAGAAAAAAGTCTATCTAATGTCAGAAAAGTGTATGTATCCGGGATCGATGAAAGGGGAAAAGGCACTAAAATGGAGCGCAGCTTTTTATCCTGAATTTGATTTGGACTATGCAAAGTTCTTGGCAGACGCCTTCGAATTAAATTTAAATAAGAAAGTATCAAGTTTATCGACAGGCTACTCATCAATTTTTAAATTAATTGTAGCATTGTCAGTCAATACACCATTTGTTTTTTTTGATGAGCCAGTTTTAGGATTGGATGCCAATCATCGTGAGCTCTTTTATCAGAAGTTGATAGAAAAATACAGTGAAAAGCCCTTTACTGTGGTTATATCAACGCATTTGATTGAAGAAATTTCACAGATCATAGAAGAAATCATTATAATTGATCATGGAAAAATCATCTTTAATGAATCGTGCGAAGAACTCTTACAAAGGGGATATACTGTTTCCGGGCCAATTAATATTGTAGATCGTTTAGTAGCTGGTTTGAATCGGATAGGATCAGATCAACTGGGTGGATTAAAAACAGTCACGATTTTAGGTGAACAGAATTTTTCCGATCTTCCCAAAGGGATTGAAATTGGAAAACTGGATTTACAGAAATTATTCATCAAAATAACGAGTAACAAAGGAGTGAACAACGACCATGAGTCCAATGCTTAAATATCAGTTAAATGATTACAAAAAACCAGTTCTATATTATTATATGATTTTTATTGCCATATTTATTTTATCAGCAGGCAGCACAAACATTACTTTTAATGGTTCTACAAGTTCTATACAATTTGCTGGTATAGAATTTGCCTCAATGATTTTTTTATTTGTTACAGGATTAAATAGTTTTAAAGATAATTTTTTTATGGGGATTCAAAATGGTGTAACGAGAAAGGAACTGTTTAAAACACATTTGCTGGAAATGATTATTATAGCAGCTGTTATGTCAGTAGCGGATCAGATTTTTTTAGTAATTGGTGGACAAGTGGCCAATGTGATCTCATCTCTGGAATTCTCTGGCCTCATGCAAATCGGATATCCCGAATATTTTTCAAATCAGAGCTTGCTCATATTGACACTGACGAACCTGGTATTTAAATTTGTTTTATACACCATGGCGATAGCAATCGGATATTTTATTACAGTCGCTTTCTATCGAATGAGCAAGAAAATAAAAACTATTGTTAGTGTTGGGATACCGGTAACACTTTTTATGCTGTTACCGATGTTAGATGAATTGCTTTATTCAGCGGGTATAGTTGATCTTCATATTTCTAGTAGAATTGGAAATTTCATGCTTGCAGTTACAGGGAGCAGTTCTGGCAATCCATGGATAGCGTGTCTTTTCTTTTTCGTGATTATGACTTTAATGTGCGCTCTAAGCTGGCTCTTGTTGCGAAGAGCAACGATAAAAAATCGCTAAGAAAGGAAGTTTTATTCTTCCTTTCAGACTGAAAACAAAGTAAATAACCGCACCTGAGTACCGACAATTGGCTTTTCAGTTGGCTGCATCGGGGCGAACAGTTGCTCGAAAACGCCTTAAATTAGCGTTTCCAAATTGGGCAACTGTACGAATCCGCAGCAGCCTACGAAATCCAATTGGTCGGTGCGGGGTTTGTCTACACACTGAAAGGAAGTTTTATACTTCTTTCTTATTTGATGATGCCATCATTGGTAAGAAGAACCTGATATAGATCGGGGCGGCGATCTCTAAAAAGTCCCCATTCCAGACGCTGTTCCAAGAGCGCGTCGAGATCAAATTCTTGTATTAAAACTGTTTCAGTCGACCGGTCTGCTTCTTTTAAAAGCTCACCGGTTGGCCCGGTAATAAAAGAGGAGCCATAAAATGTGATGGTCGAATCATCAATGGTTTCTGTGCCAATTCGATTAGAGGCAATTACCGGTATGAGATTGCAGGCAGCATGACCGATCATGCATCGCTGCCAGTGATCTTTTGAATCGACCTCAGGACTATCAGGTTCTGAACCGATTGCTGTCGGATAAAAAAGAAGCTCAGCACCCATTAAGGCCATTGCTCTGGCAGCTTCGGGAAACCATTGATCCCAGCAGATCCCGACACCGATGTTTGCGTATTTCGTTTCAAAAACTTTAAAACCGCTATCACCAGGTGTAAAATAGTATTTTTCTTCATAACCGGGTCCATCCGGTATATGACTTTTCCGATATGTTTCAGAAATACTCCCGTCGGCATCAATCATGACGATTGAATTGAATACAGCATTGTTTTGACGTTCATAAAAACTGATCGGCAATACAATGGATAACTCTTTGGCAATATTTTTAAAGTAATGAATAGCGCTATTTGTTTCGACTGATTTGGCATAGCGATAAAACTCCGGCTTTTCCTTTTGACAAAAATATAAAGTTTCAAATAGTTCCTGAAGCAGAATAATTTGAGCACCTGAATCTGCCGCTTTTCTAACCAATTGTTCGGCTTTTTTTAAATTCTTTTGTATATCTGATGTGCAAGACATCTGGCTAGCAGCGATTTTCACATTACGCATTTTATTTCCTTTCAAAAATAAAAGAACATGAGTAAGTTTTAAAAAATCTACTGATAATCAGTATCATAAATTCACACATGTCTTTTAAAATTTTTCAAATGTACAAGATTTCTATAGACTTGAATCTGAACTTTCATTTTTTTTAATACAAGCTGGTATCTGTTGTGTGATACAATGAATGTTTCCACCTTCTTTAATTAAAGGCATCCCATCTAATGTTACTATTTTATGATCTGGAAACTGTTCAGTAAGGATTGAAATAGCATTTTCGTCATATTTTTTTGCATCTCCTCCGAAAACAGGAAGAATAATGCCGCCATTCACAATATAAAAATTTAAGTAGCTGAGGGGGAGAAGTGTCTTTTTATAAACTCTTGCTGGAGCTTGGTCAATAAAGACTATTTCTGGCAGCTTTCCGCTTGCATCCCGAGTGTTATTGAGAATATCAAGGTTTTCCATGGTACGCCCGTGATTAATATCGCCTTTATTAAAGCTGGTTTGAAGTAGAATGGTACCCGGTTTGGAAAAACAGGCAAGATTATCAATGTGGCCATCTGTTTCATCACCGAACAAACCTCGTTTTAGCCAAATGATTTGAGAAATACCCAACTGATTTTTTAGTTCCCGCTCGATTAGATTTTTGGCAAATAATGGATTGCGATTTTTATTTAACAAGCATTCTTCAGTTGTCAGCAGTGTCCCTTGACCATCGACATGGATTGAGCCGCCTTCTAAGACCAGAGGAGAATCTAGACAGGGAATGTTGTAATTTTTAAGAATTTTTGGTGCAACTTCATTATCCAGGTCGAAAGGATGATATTTTTCGCCCCAGGCATTAAACTTCCAGTTAATGCCTCTTCGCTGGCCATTATTATTTATGACAATGGTCGGACCATTGTCACGACACCAGCCGTCATCATGAGAAATAATCACATAGTCAATTTGATTCCCGCATCTTGATTTTGCATCCTTAAAAGCATCATGATTAACAATAAGGGTAACTGGTTCAAACTCTGCGATCGCTTGAATCGTGGAAGTATAAGCATTTAAAACATCATCATAGTTTTCTGGGAAGACCAGCGAGTCTTTAACTGGCCATTCAATTAGCGTGCGTTCATGAAGAGCCCATTCAGGTGGCATATAATACGATGCATTTTGTTTCATATTGGCTCCTTAATAGTGTTTGGTTATAAAATTATAGCATATAAGAGATGCCTGTAGGGAAAAAAATATTCCTGAAATGACATTAATATTTTTGTTCAATAAATAGCTTTAGTAAGTGACTGTCTAATTGTTTGCCATCATGTGTGAGTAAATCGGCCAGGGCTTTTTTTGAATCCATATTGTTCTTCTTCATATCTGTACAATACATCAAATTAATTAGTAGAATTCTTGAAAGAAGCGGGATTTCGTCTCCTTTTAAGCTATTCGGATATCCGCTGCCATCAATATGCTCATGAACACAGAGAATTTCATCAGCAATCGATGATAATTTTGGCAATTGTTTGGCAATGCGGTAACCGGCTTCCGGATGGGTTCGATAAATTTGCCAGTCTTCACCAGAAAAATTGTGGGTACTTTTGTTCAACAGTTCATCTGGCAGTGTAAGCTTACCGATGCTATAATAATTGGCCAGGAGCAGTAGTTTTTGCAGCTGGTGCTTTGTCAAAGCAATTGACCTTGCATGACGTTTTAAATTTTCTAACAGATAGGGGAGCCTTTCCTGATCAGAGGGCACCCGATCAATCAGATTTTGTGTAAGTTTTAGAAATATTTCATTTTTAACGCTGTCACTTGCTAAATTTTTTTCGTGATACATACGATCTTCAGCCCGCTTAATAACAGTATCAATGTTTTGATCAGATTGAAGATGTCTGGCCATACCCATCGACACACTGACACAAATCACAAAATCGTCAACTGCTTTTAAGTCGGCTCTGATTTTATTCATCAGCAAGTCAGTATCTCCAGGATTGTTACGTACTAAAATTAGGAACTCGTCACCGCCCCAGCGAACCGGATAATCTACGTCGCTACAATTCTTTTTAAGCGTTTCACCAACAATTTTCAACAAATGATCACCTGTCTTATGACCAAAAGCATCGTTTGTTAGTTTTAGCGCATTGACATCAACCATAACAATTGCATATTCTGTTTCATTAGAGGCTTCAAGATTACTAATGATCCCTTCAAGATATTTTCGATTTTGTAGGTTGGTAACAGGATCAGTTTGCAGTAAATAGATGATTTCTTCACTATTTTTCTTTTCTTGCGTGATATCCAACAAACTGGCAATCCAGCGCGTTGGCATACCTTGCTGGTCAAATGCAACTGTTTTTCCGCGAACCATTATCCAGGCATAAAGGTCATCTGCTTTTTTGACTCTTACTTGTGCATTAAAACCTGGTGTATTATCTTGCAAATAAACAGCAATCAGCTTCTCAAATTCAATCATGTCCTGTGGGTTAATAAAATTGCTGGCCTGGTGATAATCAAAAATGTTTGACTTGAAATCATAGCCTAAGTGCTGCAGAAAAGTTCGACTCACAATGACTATTTCAGAGTCTCTGTGATAATCAAGGTAGCCGTCACTGGTAGCTTCTAATAGCAGATGAAGTCTTTCGTCGTTTTCCATCAGTTCATCAAAATTTTGATTAAGCATCTGAAGCATTCGATTAAGGTCATTGGTTAAGCCTGTAATCTCATCATCTCCAGTGGCTTCAATACGTAGGGTTAAATTATTGTCGCCTATCACGCTATCTAAAAACTTATTGAGTTTTATGATTCGGGAAATGACAATTTGATTCATAGAATAATAGGTTACTAAAATGATAAAGACAAATATTACAGCAATTGCAATGGCGACAAGTTTCAAGGTAGTAAAGGCGTTGATATATGAACTGCGCAGGTTGCTTGTTGTAAAATAAATTGCCTGCCCGGTTAAGACGTCTTCCAAATAGGTTATAGTAATAAGTTTACGGTCATTACGTTCTGAAGATGCCAGGTGCAGTTCATTAATTGATGGCTGTAATGGTGTTTCAGTAGATACCTGATAATCCATCTTGCTGGAAAGCAGGTTTTCAACATCTGACAGAAACTGCGCTCCGATGGGTTGAATAAAGATCAGATAACCATTTGTCTTTTGGCTGCCATCAGATGTTGTAATCCCGTTGGCAGAAATTAGATAAAGCTCATTATCGATTGCCGTGACACCAGTTTGCAGGGTATCGTTATTAACAGTTGATAAAAGCCTTTTGATTATTTCCGGCTTCTTCAAAAGTGGTTCGATTAAAGAGCTTTGGCTTTCGTCAGAAAAGCTTATATTTTTGATGGAATAATCAGTATTAAGAAAAATCATGCTTGTGAGATCATAATTTGAAAGGGTTTCTTGACCCAGATTTACTTCGATGTACGATTCATTGCCATCATTCATGAATTGATAGGTGTCGTCCCAGTGTGACCAGTCAACTAAGACCGATTCAATCATATTTATACGAGAAGTAAGAATATAATTGGCATTCTTTATATTTTTCTGGACACCGGCTTCCTCTTCCTGATGAACATAAGCAATGGATAAAACAGAGACTGTGAACGTAGAAATAACTGCGCCAATAATCATGCTGACAAGCAAATATATGAGAATTTTCGATCTGATTTTCAATAGCCTTACCTCTTTGCAAAATCCATAAACAGATTGTTCTTTATATCCTTATTGATAATACCCTTAATAATGATGAATAATGCAAAATATAACTGCTTTTATAAAAAAAATTACTATGCGCTCTATTCCAGTAGGAGTAAAGCAAAATATTTTACAAATTCTCCACGCTCTGAGAGAGTTTTCAGGCTTTCATGATTATTTCGAACCGTTTCAAACACATCGATACCAGAACCTTCCATTGATGGTCGGCGGTTTTTAGTATTTTTACAGGGCTTGAAGAGATCACATTCATTACAGATCGAGCAGGGGCCAGCCCAGAATGCAAAAGCCTTATGAAAACCTTTCTTGAAGGCAAGTGTCTCAGCTTTCAAGACTTTTCTCTGAAATTCACCTGTTCCGGGAGCGCCTTTTAGCAGTAAAGCGCGCTTGTAGGAAGAGATCAGTCTTTTTGTTTCTTCAAGGGGTATATGGTTTTCATCGCAATGTTTAAGATTAGCTGATGAACAACCAAAGGCGCATTTGTTTTTGGCAAATTCTGTAACCACAACTGAATCAGTTTTTATTTCGATAACATCTTCAAACCCCAGTTCAATAATTGGATACTTTATTTGTTGAATAAGCGAAAGATTGAGGTCTGAAAGCACTTGTTGTGATTTAGCTGCAAAAAAAACGGCTGTATCCGAATCAAGAGGGACTAAATTAATTGTGTAAAAATTGTTTGCTAGAAAGGGGGCTTGAATTTCATTGACTGATTTTACCGCAAGGCCATTATCTAAAAGCTGATTTAAGGAATAAATACTGGATCTGATCCGTTTATGCTCCTTAAAGTAATCGTGTACCATTACAAGCCCCTTATCTGTCAGCAAAGAATAATATTTTTTGACTTGATAGGGTTCAAAGATTGAATTTGAGAGTATGATTAATTGGAATTCGTTCTGCAAGTCCAGATTGATATTTTTTATGTTTATTTTAGAAATCAGATCCTTGGGAATTGCTTCTAAATCAAAATAAGGATCAATCACCTTGGCACTGCAGTGGGGAAAGCTGGTCAGGAATTCGAGAACAATTGCCGCGCAATTATCACCAATGAATAGGATCGAGCCATTTATTTCAGCAAAAAATTCTGAACATTGTTTTGCAACATGCTGATTAATCATGGCATTCATTTTAAGCCTTTGAAGATGTTTGTTCTGGTTGTTATTTAAGGTTTTCGTTAAAGATTCTTTTAAATTTTTCCATGTAAGACGTTTTGCATCATTAACACGAATCAAATCCCCGGCGTAATTGGGACTGTCTGCTAAAAGATATTGTTTTGTCAGTAGTGAATTTGAAAAAGAACCCTGCCATTCAAAAAGAAAACCTAAATTTTTAAGCAGCTCCAAATACTCCCGCAGAAAAATCTCCTGGAGTTCAAGTTTTTGGCTAAGGGTTTCAGTAGTAACGCCAGTTTCGTCATATTTTGAAATCTGTTCAAAAAGATTTAACGATATTGCTGTATTTAAAGCGTCAGTAAGAACATAGGCAGTTGAAATTTCATGAATAAAATTAAAACCGTCTGAATGGGGATCATACGCGTCAAGATTGAGATCTGATGGAATCATGTTTACCTCACTTTTTAAAATTTTCAATGGCTATATTATAACCAGCAATTTGAGATAAAGCAAAGAAAATTAAAATGGTTTTAACAAAGAAAAACTTGTTTTGGTCAAAAGATAAAATACCTATTGACATGATAAAAAAAAACGTTAATATTATGTCAGTAATAAAAAAGAGAAGTTATGGTGCCTCGAATTGAGGAGAATAGGGAATCAGGTGCAAGACCTGAACGAACCCATCACTGTGAATCGTTTTGTCTATGCATTGGCCACTGGAAACGGGAAGGCGTATAGACAGATAAACGTAAGTCAGGAGACCTGCCATAATGAATTTAATTCGAAATGACGGTAAAGTTTCGGCTATCCTTAGGGATAGTCGGGACTTTTTTTAATATCTATTTAGAAACAAGATAAGGCTAAGCGCTTGATAATAAATCGTGTTTAAAACTAGCCCAGAAAGAAGAAATCTATTGATGCAGCCAGATATACAGATAAGAATTGAAAGTTTAATTTTTCCGGATGAAAGTCAGCCGGTGCTAAAAGATATAAAGCTGGACATCAATCCGGGAGAAATGGTTGCTGTTACAGGCGGGGCTGCTTCTGGTAAGAGCCTGCTGCTTCACACCATAACCTCGGCGGCGCCAAAATATTTTCCTTGCCAGATCAATGGTTTTGTAAAAATTAAAGGTCAGGATATTAAAGATATTCCACTGACTGATATGTCTGATCTGATTGGCTATATGATGCAAGAACCGCAGCACCAGATCCTTAATCGGCAAATTGAAGATGAACTGGCATTTGGAATCGCAAATATGAATCTTGATCCATATGAGATAAAGTTACGAGTTAAAGAAGTGGTTGAATTTTTAAATATGCAAAGTTTCGCCAATCGAACGACAGATTCTTTATCAGGTGGTCAGGCTCAAAAGGTTGTGCTGGGAAGCATATTAGCCATGAAAACCCCCATTATTATTCTGGATCAGCCCACATCCGAGCTTGACCCAAAAACCAGTAGTGAGCTTTATCAATTTTTAAGAAAGCTAAATATTGAAAAAAATCTGACAATTGTAATTGTTATGGATCGCTCCAGTGAAATTCTTGATGATATCGATCGTGTTCTGGTTATGGAAGATGGTCGAATAATTGATGATTGTCCACCGGACGCTTATCGCGAAAAATATAAAAGACCAAAAGCAAAACACGAGTTTTCACCTGTAATTGATCCACTTAATGAATTGATTACTTTAAAAGATGTCTCATATATTTATAAAAAGGGAATTGTTGGGTGTGAAAACATCAATTTTACACTGAAAAAAGGCGAATTTACAGCAGTAATTGGACAAAATGGCACTGGCAAATCCACAATGCTTAAACTGATAGAAGGTTTATTAAAGCCCACCACAGGTCAAATAACACTTTTTGGTCAGAAAATCAGTAAAAAAAATATTGGAGCGCTCAGGAGACGAATCGGGTTTCTATTTCAAAATCCCGATGACCAGATTTTTTTAAGCTCTGTTTACGATGAAATTGGTTATGTTTTAAAATCCAGTAATCTATCAGACGAAGAAAAACAAACGAAAATATCCGAAACGATTGCATTTATTGGCTTGAGTGGTTTAGAAGAAGTTCACCCTCAAAGACTCAGTCGCGGCCAAAGACAGCTCCTGGCATTGGGTTCGGTCATTGTGGGCGACCCTGATTTAATTATTGCCGACGAACCGACGTCAGGCTTACATGAAGCCCAGGGACAGATTATCATGGATAAGTTATTGGAGCTTTCAAATAAACAAGTGACCATTTTGCTTGTTACCCATAATCTCGAGGAAGCGCAGAATTATGCAAATCGGATTGTGATGATGCATAATCACCAGCTGGTTTTGGATTGTGCGGCCAAAGATCTGATGAACTATAAAAATAAATTAATTGAGTATGAAATAATGAAAGGGGAATTATAAATGTTTAATTTAAAAGACTGGGATCCTGGCTTTAAATTTATTCTTTGCTTTATGACGATTGTTGTTGGTCTGGTCTCAAAAAATATCTATTTGAATACGCTCCTCTTATTGACCATTATATTTATGGAATTCGTGACCAGCAAGTCTTTAAAGGCATTCAAACCCATTAGCATATTAATTCTAATTGTGACAACTCAAGTATTAGTGATTAATTTTATTTTTGGAAGATCAGGACAATTGCTTTTTTCATTTGGCCTGCTTCAAATCTACAGTGGTTTTCTTGTAACAACGCTTCAGGGAAGCTTGAAAATTTCAATTATATCATTTTCAGCTTTTCAGTTTGCCATCCACACCGAATCGACTGAAATGGCCCAAACATTAATCAAATGGCGTGTTCCGTATCGATATGCCATGTTAATTCCAATGATTGACCGCTTTTTTCCGGTTATGGTGAATGAATACCGGTCTATTTGTAACAGCCAGTCAGCCCGAGGTGTAGCTTGCGATACTGTGTTTGAAAAGATAAAAAATCTACCGGCATCAATTCTACCGCTCATCTACAGGGCGCTAAGAATATCAGGAGATGCTGCTTTATCAGCAGAACTTCGGGGCTATGGCCGTTATGAAACAAGAAGTTGTTCTCATGAAAAAACACTTGATTTGTCTGTGGATTATGGGGAACAATAAACAAATTCAATATATGGATTTTGATCAAACAAAATCTTAATATATAATTCCGGCAATGATAAGCTGAAGAATTTTTGATTCATAGAATAGCATAAAAGTAGCATCTGTAATATTTATATATTTTATAGCTTCAATATTTTATGAACAATAGACAAAAGCTGAAATTGACCAACAAACTTAAGGAGACAAGAAATGGAAAAAGAACAAGCATTAGGAAGAAATCAGATTTTTAAAACCGATACAAAATCTTTAATCGGTTCAGTGGTAATGGGAATTGTTTTTGTATTAGCCTGTCAGATAACGGGACAGATTGATAATCTGCTGCCTTGGGGAAAAGTCGGTATGTATTTAATCAATGGAACTGTATGGGCCTTCTTTACCGGTCTTTTAACGCTGCTTTATAAACAGCCGGGTGGATTGATTGCTGCTGAAGTTGAAGCGGTGGTTTCAGTTCTTTATTCGCCATTGTGGATTGCCTTTATTTTTGCCAACGGTGTTGCTTCCATCTGGGTATCCTTAATTGCTTCAAAATATGATATGACAAAGTGGTCGCATCACATTCTGGCACAGGCTGGTGTATGCATTCTAGGAAATATCATCGTTGCAGTTGGTCTTGTTTTAATATTAGGAGTGCCAGTTAATGTGGCAATTTACGAGACTTTAATTCTAATTGCTGTTAACTGGACCTTTGCAACAATTGCGACAAAATTTGCCTACGATGCAATTATGAAATCAGGCTTGATAAAATAATTCAATCATAATAAAATATAAACAATCTATGGCTTTGGCATCAAATTTTAAAATTTGATGCCAAAGCATTTTCGATTTTCTAGAAGAAAAGTAAGACCAGCTAATAAAAGTCAATAGGTAAAATAAAAATATTTCAGAAATGAGGTGTTTAAAAAAGGGTACAGCAAAGCAAGCCATCGAAAAAATCCGA